>NZ_JAVRBR020000013.1:0-92612 GCF_034531165.2 Dendronalium sp. ChiSLP03b
AGGGTGCGTTGTGCTTTGCGACAACGCACCCTACTGGCATGGCAAGGCTAAAATGTTGCATTAAAAATCTCTGAAAAATTGAAGTTTAGACACATAATCGAATTTTTCTATTGCACTACTTTAGCCTTGACACGCCACTACTGGCTAAATTAAAGCAACTACATTATGGTCAAATTTACTATATATAAAGCCAAAATTGGGCATAAATTACCATATTGATTAATTGAGATATACTATTACTTACAATTAACTTTGTTGATAAAAAATTACATTGCGATATGCAATCTCAATTGATTGAAATAAAGCTTGCTAATATAAGTCCTAGTTTTAAGGATACCAATACTCAAATAATTCGTGAGTTTTGGGAAGACGCAATTAAGGTATTGTCGGCATCAAACTTGATTATAATGCCGTACAAGACGGCTCAACAAAATTACTTGATTGAAATTGATGCCTCAGATGTAATTTCGTATCTAAAAGCAGTAGAGGTTTGTGAACACGATCCAGCAGTTTTCTGCCAACGCATGAGCGAGCAAATGGAGCTAGGATATCATATGCTTAACAGCATACTTAAACTTCAATTGAAATATGAGCAAGGCAATGAAACAGAACAAGACAGACTCCATGTTGTTGTGAGCAAATTTTTACAACAGCTTTTTCTTGCAATGAATCTCGCTCTTCCAGGTAGTATTACAGTTCACTCAGCAGAATATTTAGAGCCTAATGCTCTTGAACCCAATTTTTCTTCTTTATTATCTAGTACACCAGGTATCCAGCTTAATGTGCTTAAGCCTCCTGAAATGAGTGGATCTAGCCTAGAGTCTGCATTCATTCATGCTTTAAATAGAGGCTGGCCTCCACTAGCACAAATTCCTTTTCAAACTGTATGGAGTTGGTTATCAGAAGAATTACCATACTCTTTAGATTTAGCAGAAAAACCACATCATAAAGCTCTGTTTACGCTTCTTAGAATTACGAGTACTCAAACAAATGAAACAGACACTATTTTGCTAATTGCACAAGCACTTGAAGCACTTTTTGTTGATGGCAAAGAAGGAATTGGTAGTACTTTAAAACAACGTCTAGAGCTAGTCCTAGGAACACCTAAATCTCATAAAAATTGGTTTAGTAAGTTTTATAGCCGCAGAAGTCAAATTGCTCATGGTAGTATGCCTATTTTGCGCCCTAATAATTTATATGATTGGGATGAGCCATCCATTGAGGAGTTTATTCAAGAATTTTATGAGCCGATAGATGAAGCAGTTGCAGTTCTCCTCGCTGTTTTACAAGATTTGATACGCAATAATGCTAGAGAATACTGCTTTATGCAAGAGGTTTTTAGACCTAATCGATACAACCAACAAGCAGAAGAAACAAAAAATAATGAAATTTGAGAAAGCTTATTATACCCATAGAGGACGATCGCCCCATTTAATCTAAAAAATTGTCATTTAAAATAGTCTTTTGCTTTACAGTTTTTCTTTGAGCAAAATGCGTTTCAAATCTCAAAACTAGACTCAATAAGAGTTATATTATCTGAAGCATCAAAAAAGATTGTTACTGAATAACCCTAAAACTCGCATTTAGGCTAAAAATTGACTCTTTTTTCTACTGCTAGATTAAAAAACTTGCCTGACTTGAGTTTGAAGTGCGATCGCTAGGTTCGGAGTAATCCCAAGAGTGCATTTGACGGAAGGGTAGACCCATCTTTTGGAAGACGTACTTCTCTTTCACACCAGAAGCAATTAAGTCTGGCTTGAGTGCTTTGACAAATTCCTCAAATTCGTAAGCAGTTACGTCGTCGTAAACGATGGTGCCGTTTTCGATGTAGTGGGTGGTACGTTTGTAATCGTCGTTATGAGCGAACTCATAACCTGTACCAACCATCTTCATACCCAAATCTTGGAAAGCGGGTACAACGTGACGAGGACGCAGACCACCAACCATCATGGCGACAGTCTTACCTTCCAAACGGGGGCGATACTTAGAAACGATCGCATCCATTGTTGGCTGATACTTAGCGATAATCTTCTCAGCGTTTGCTTGGATTGTCTCGTCAAACTTAGAAGCGATTTCCCGTAAAGACTCAGCAATCTTGGTGGGGCCGAAGAAGTTGTATTCTAACCAGGGAATACCGTAAGCTTCTTCCATGTGACGACTGATGTAATTCATCGAACGGTAGCAGTGAATCAAGTTCATCTTCACGTTCGGTGTCATCAACATTTCGTTGATGGTGCCATCACCAGACCACTGAGCAACTACGCGCAAGCCCAGTTCTTCTAACAGAATCCGGCTAGCCCAAGCATCACCACCGATGTTGTAGTCACCGATGATTGCTACATCGTATGGAGTAGACTCAAATTGTAACTTACCTTCTTTCTTCTCTTTGTCGGCTCTGGTAAACACCCAGTCGCGTACCATATCGTTAGCAATGTGGTGACCCAAGGATTGAGAAACACCCCGGAAGCCTTCGCAACGCACGGGAACAACTGGCTTGCCAATTTCTTTCGATGTGTTCCGAGCTACTGCTTCGATGTCATCCCCGATTAGACCGATGGGACATTCAGATTGAATAGATACACCACGGTTAAGGGGGAAGAGTACTTCCAATTCTTGAATTAGCTTGGTGAGCTTTTTGTCACCACCGAAAACGATGTCCCGTTCTTGGAAGTCAGAGGTGAAGTGCATTGTACCAAAGGTATCAACACCTGTGGTACCAATATAATAGTTACGACGACCCGACCAAGACCAGTAACCGCAACCTACAGGGCCGTGGCTGATGTGGATCATGTCCTTAATAGGACCCCAAACCACACCTTTGGAACCTGCGTAAGCGCAACCACGAGCGGTCATTACACCAGGAAGAGATTTGATATTGGATTTAACGCCGCAATCGCTCTTACCTTCTTCGTATACATTTAGGTGCTTTTCCCGTTTTTTCGCTGCTTTTTCGGGATAAGCACTTAGGACTTCCTTAATTAGTTCTTTTCTTTCTTCGATGATGTTCTGGTTTTCTGGAGGAGTCATTTTGCCTCTCTAGCTCCTAAGGAACGGGGTAGGGAAGGGGAGGGCTATGCAATAGCCCATCGTCCCCTGTAGGGTTGGGGACTTACAGTCCCCGTGGGGGATACAGGTAATCGGTAGAAAGAAGGTAAAAGGTAAATTATGCAATTGTTTCCTTTGCCTTTTCCTACATCAGTGCTTACTTAACAGGTGCTTCAGCAGCAGTCTTACCGATGATTTCTGCGTGCTTGGTATCGTCATCAAGGATACCGAATTCAACCAACAACGCTTCTAGCTCGTCCATTTCGATTGGTGTAGGGATTGTGAGCTTGTCGTTGTTGATGATCTTCTTAGCTAGTGCGCGGTATTCGTTACCTTGATCGCTATCAGGTGCGTACTCGTTAACAGTCATCCGGCGCAATTCTGCGTGTTGCACGATGTTGTCGCGAGGTACGAAGTGAATCATTTGGGTGTTCAAGCGTTCTGCCAGGGTTTCGATCAGTTCGATTTCCCGGTCAACTTTACGGCTGTTACAAATCAAACCACCCAAACGCACACCACCAGAGTGAGCGTACTTGAGAATACCACGAGCGATGTTGTTAGCAGCGTACATCGCCATCATTTCACCAGAGGTAACGATGTAGATTTCTTGTGCTTTACCTTCACGGATAGGCATAGCGAAACCACCGCACACAACGTCACCCAATACGTCGTAAGATACGAAGTCTAGGTCTTGGTAAGCACCAGCTTCTTCCAAGAAGTTGATGGCGGTGATGATACCACGACCGGCGCAACCTACACCAGGTTCTGGACCACCAGACTCCACGCACTTAACACCACGGAAACCGGTGAGCATCACTTCTTCGAGTTCGAGGTCTTCTACTGCACCGCGTTCAGCAGCGAGGTGAAGCACTGTGGTTTGAGCTTTGCTGTGTAGCATCAAACGGGTGGAGTCAGCTTTGGGGTCGCAACCCACAATCATGATGCGCTGACCCATTTCTGCCATAGCTGCCAGGGTGTTTTGGGAGGTGGTAGATTTACCGATACCACCCTTACCGTAAAAAGCTATCTGTCTAATATTTTCGTCAGTCATGGTTCTTGTTTTCCTGCAATTGGTTGGTTGGTTTGGTGGGTCTGTTCGTCTCTCACGCCTGTTGAGCTACGGCAGTGAGCGCATGTAGAACGTCGCTGGTGGCGATCGCTCCACAACAAAATTGGTGAGCATTGGTGTCATAATGATTCGGAGTTAAATTTTTATTTAGCCTTTGTCATTTGTTGTTGATATGGCAAATGACAAAGGAATTACACACTTTACAAATACGCCATAATTTTGGGAAGCTGGAAACACCAAGTAGGACTTGACCTAGTTATTCCTCAACAATCAATGCGTAATACCCAATTGGAATAGATAGTAGTGTTAGATATTCCTGGAAAAGCCTTGGAATCCAAAATCTAAAATCCAAAATTGGTATAAGTCCTATTACTTGTTCAAAATCGCGCCTTTCACATTTGAAACGCGAGCTATTGCAGCGCTAATATCATCAGCTGCAACTCCAATTGTAGCCATTGCTTCACTGAGGTGTTTGGCAACTGCATCGAAGTGTTGGGGCTGTACACTCATACCTGCGTGTGTTTTGTCCATTGGGCGACCTGCGTATTGCTTTGGCCCCTCAAGTAACTGAGATAAGAAAGCAATAAAATGACCGCGCTGCTTTGCCATATCTGTCTTAGCAAAAAACTGATTGACGCTACCGTCTGCTAAGATGCGTTTGTGCAAATCATCAACTACCTTCTCAATTGTCGGCTGTCCGCCAATTTTGTCGTACAATGTTGCGCTCATATCCTCATTCCTTTGAAGCGAGTTGGATTCTGGAATTCGCAATTAGGCGTTTAATACTTGCCTATGTGCTTTGCTGTCTGTTGTTAGTAGGACTGGAGCATTGACTGGAAAACAATTGTGTCGGTCAAATCCTACTTTCTGTTTTTGGCTATTGCACATTAGGGTGTATTTGTGCTGTGCGTAAATCTTTCAGCTATGGCTCAACTGCTTCGACTATCAGGTTTTTGCTGACGCGATCCTGTAACCTGGCTTCAATGGCTATCTTCAGAGTTGCTGTACTGCTGGAGCAGGAACCGCAAGCACCTTGAAGTAAAACTTTCACACGATCGCCATCTACATCATATAGTTCTACGTCTCCCCCGTCGGCAATCAACACGGGTCGAACTTCTTCATCAAGTACTTTTTGAATGAGGGCAATTTTTTGGACGTTGGTCAGCGGTCGTTGCTTAGAGTTAGCTATATCTGTAGCGACTTTTACGCCATAATTGTTGAGGGATGGTGCAGCGGCTTCTTGCTGTACAGATTTAATAATATCATCAATATTTGCCAGACAGGAACCGCATCCACCGCCAGCTTTCACATAGTTTGTTACCTGCTCCGCATCAGTGAGATTATTTTCTACAATCACGCGGCGAATCTTGGACTCGCTGATACCGAAGCAACTGCAAACTAACGCACCTTCATCATCGTCATCATGGCTAGCTAGGGGAATGCCTCGATAATTATAAATAGCAGCTTCTAGTGCTTCTTGCCCCATGACTGAGCAATGCATTTTGGCTTCTGGCAAGCCGCCAAGGTAGTTGGCAATGTCCTTATTGGAGACTTTTAGGGCTTCATCTAAAGTTAAACCTTTAACCATTTCGGTTAATGCACTAGAAGAAGCGATCGCACTGGTACAGCCAAAGGTTTGAAAGCGAGCATCCAATATTTTATCGGATTCTACTTCAACTTTCAGGTGGAGTCTTAAAGCATCACCGCAAGCAATGCTACCTATTTCTCCCGTTGCAACTTTAACTCCAGGTTCGCCCGTTTCTTCAATAGCTCCCTGATTCTTAGGATCGTAAAACAGTTCTAATACTTTATCTGTGTAGTCCCACATGGCATATTTTGGATTTTAGATTTTAGATTTTGGATTGGAATTGGTGATTGGGGAGAATGAAGAAGATTACCTAGTCCCTAATCCCCAGCCTCTAGTCACCAGTCCCTAGCGATGTGCCAGTGCTTGCTCTTGTTCTTGCAGCCAACCTGCATCATCATTTTTGAAGGGTGAAAGAGCGCGCAAACGTTCTACAATACCGGGCATTACTGCTATTACTTGGTCGATTTCGGCTTCTGTGGTGTAGCGACAAAGACTGAAGCGAATGGAACCGTGTAAGGTTGTGTAGGGTAAACCCATTGCCCGTAAGACATGAGAAGGTTCCAGTGAGCCAGAGGTACAAGCAGAACCAGAAGATGCACAGATGCCGTGTTTGTTTAGGGAAAGCAGAATAGCTTCACCTTCAATATATTTGAAGCCAATGTTGGTAGTGTTTGGCAATCTCTGCGTCGGATCGCCGTTAACTTCACAATGGGGAATAGTAGCGAGTAAAGTTTGTTCGAGGCGATCGCGCAACTTTCTTTCTCTCTTAGTCGCCTCTTCTAAATGTAACAGTTCTAGTTCCGCTGCTTTGCCCAGACCAATAATTCCTGACATATTTTCTGTTCCGGCGCGACGACCGCGTTCTTGGTGTCCCCCAATCAATAAGGGACGGAACCTGACACCGCGTCGCACATATAAAGCGCCGATACCTTTGGGTGCGTGGATTTTGTGACCAGACATAGTTAACATGTCTATGGTGCTGGTCTTCATATTCAAGGGGAGTTTACCCACTGCTTGCACCGCATCTACATGAAACAAAGCACCATGTTCTTTGACTCGCAACCCAATTTGTTCGATGGGGAAAATCGTGCCTGTTTCGTTGTTGGCGTACATAATCGTCACCAACGCGGTGTTTCCTGTCAGCGAGGCTTCTAGTTCATTTAAATCTAATTGGCCCTGACTGTTTACCGAAAGATAGGTAACGTTATAACCTTGGGTTTCCAACTGTTTGCAGACATTCAACACCGCTGGATGTTCTACTTGGGTGGTGATGATGTGTCGCTTTTCTGGTTGCGCTAACAATGCGGCGCGAATGGCGGCGTTATCTCCCTCAGTTCCGCAACTAGTGAAAACAATTTCTGATTCATCAGAACCGAGTAAGGCTGCAACTCGTTCTCTGGCTGTTTTCACTCCTTTAGCAAGTTGTCCGCCAAAGGTATGCATACTAGAGGGATTGCCGTAATAATCGGTCAGGTAAGGCAGCATCGCCTCTAAAACTTCTGGGTCTACCTTAGTGGTAGCGTTATTGTCGAGATAGATGCAATTCTTTTGCATAGATTCTAATTTGAAGAATGAAGGATGAAATGTGTAGTGTGAACTGAAGTCTAAGTTTTATCTTTAAATCCTTCAGTCTTTAACCTTCTTTACGCTTCTAATACTTGCTGTTGACGCTTTTGCAACTGTTCAGAAAACTTCTGAGAATAACAGTTAAACCAACGTTCCCAGTAATCTTGTTTATTGGTTAATTTTGCTAATACATGATTATATTTAGTAAACCAGCCTTCCCAATAATCGCTAGGCTGTTTAACGCAACCATCGCAGGTGGGACAACCAGCTTTACACTGAGGTACGGTATAAACAGTTCCAATACAGTTTGTACAAAGTTCCGAGTCAATCCAGTGCTGACCGTCAACTACCTTAACTGCACCTGTGGGGCATATAGATAGACAGAGATTGCAGGAAATACACTGGCTAGTGATTTTGTAAGCCATGATTATTCTCCTTTTTCGAGATTTTGGAAGAGAAAAGTATGAAGGATGATGGATGAAGTGTGAAGTATATATTTCTATCTTCATCCTTCAGCCTTGAGCTTTTATCCTTCAGTAGTCCCTAGTTCTTTTACGTATTGCTCGTAAAACTCTAAAGCAACCTTCTCAATTACGTCGTAAGCTTCGACAGTCTCTATGCCCGCTTCATGCAATTTTTCTTTAGGACAGTTCCCAATCTTGGACACTAAAACTGCTTTGCAATCGGCGATCGCTTTTATGATATTCTCAGAAGTGGCTTCTTCACCGTATCCACCTTGACAATATTGGTCAATCTTACGATGACCGACAAAGCGAGCTTCGATCCCATCAACTTCGTAAATCTGGAATTCTTTCGCATGACCAAAGTGTTGGTTAACTAATCCACTACCTTTGGTTGCGACTGCAACTAAGACCTTAGGATTGTTTTGTGGTAGAGACGCGATTAATCGCGTCTCTACAGCTTTTTGTTTGGCTAGTTTAATTTCTTCTTTGAATTTCTCAATACCTTCGTGAACGCTGGCGCGTTGTTCGAGGTCATATTCGGGAGCCATTTCTAAGAATTTATCTTTGGTAAATTCCTGGCTGCGGTCTTCTCCCAATAATCCGACGGCATCGGCTCGGCACTGGCGGCAATGACGCATCATTTTCATGTTGCCAGCGCAGTTGTCTTGGACTTCTTTGACTTCTTTGGGTGTGGGGCCGCGTTGACCGATTAAGCCAAAGTGTGTGCCGTGTTCTGGTGCAGAAATCAGCGGCATGATGTTGTGCAGGAATGCGCCATTCTCACGAATGAATTTATTCACTTCGACCAAATGCTGGTCGTTAATTCCCGGAATCATCACGGAGTTGACTTTGCACAAGATGTCAGCTTCTTTGAGAGCTTGCAATCCTTCCATCTGCTTTTCGAGCAGAATCTTAGCTCCTTCAATACCTCTGTAACGCCGACGCTTGTAGTGAACCCAAGAATAAATCTGTGCGCCGATTTCTGGGTCAATTGTGTTAAAGGTGACTGTAACGTGATCGATGTTTAATTGTTTGATGCGATCGATGTGTTCGCTCAACATTAAACCGTTGGTTGAGAGGCAAAGCTTGATATCTGGTGCTTTGTCCGCAATCAATTCAAAGGTGCGGAATGTCTTTTCTGGGTTCGCTAAAGGATCGCCAGGCCCAGCAATTCCCACGACTGTCATTTGGGGAATCTTGCCTGCAATCACCAAAGCTTTGTGTGCAGCTTCTTCTGGTGTGAGTAATTCGCTAACTACTCCAGGACGGCTTTCGTTCGCGCAGTCATATTTCCGATTGCAATAGTTGCATTGAATGTTACAAGCTGGTGCAACTGCAACGTGCATCCTGGCGTAATGGTGATGTGCGTCTTCGCTGTAGCAGGGATGTTTAGCAATCCGTTCTTGGAGCTTTTCGTCCATTTCCACGGTGGCGCTGCTTTTGCTATCGCATCCGCAACCACCCGATTTTGCTTGGGTTACTGCTGGTTCCTGATGAGAGTTAAGGATTCCTGTAGCCGGTAGTGTCATTGAATTTCGCAAAAAAGGTCGGTGGACAGGCTGCCGCTGTGGGAGATGCCGTTGCTACTCCCTATGCCTAGGAATTGAAGTCGCTTGTTGTACCCACCCTGCCGACCCTGTAGCGGTAGTGTCAACGCCCCATGAGGGCAGCTGTTTCCAGGGTAAGGCAGGCGATAAAATCCTTGAGTTCGGCTGGTGTGTGTCAACGCTTGGTTCTTGGGTAGAATTTGTGGGTACAGCCGCGACTTCTATTCATAGAGGCATGGTGCTATCTCATCCCTCCACTCACTTTTCGTTTCTCTTTTGTGTAGAACCGTTAAGTGATTGGCGATATAAGATTTATAGCAGCTATCCCCAGGCTAGACGGCGCATCTATCCGGATAGAATTTATTGGATTTATTAAGTTTGTACTCAAATCTTAAAACCCTAATTGCTAGGGCATTATAAAGAATTAAAAATTTTTTTCGGGTAGGGGTTCTAGTATTTTCTGGTTGGGGTTCGGGTATTTAGAAATAGGGGTTCAGGATTTCTTTGTACTCAACCATAACTCAAGACCAGCAAGGACTTTAGCCTATTTTTAACTGGTTTTAGGTTACCAAAATGTGTACTCAAACTTCCCTCAAATTTTGACAAAAGCAGCCAGTACAAGGGATTTGAGGGGAAAAACTGGAGTAGGCTACGTCGTACTACTCCAGATACGTGCGAAATTCAATTCTGTATCCAACATATCATTTTTTTTGAGATAAAAATGCAGTTTATTTTTTTTTAATTTTTGCTTTGCTAAAGATATTCAATTGTGTCTCTAAGTCTTATCTAATAAGCTATAGAGGCTCCTGACAGAAGATGCCTTAATACGGTTTTATTGCAAAAAAATTAACTTTCATAAAAATTTATTTTCCCCATTTCCTACTCCCTCACGCCACTTAACGGCAGTTGCTCCTCCCTACTTCTAACTGCCTATTTTAAGTGAATTGGTATCAGTTCTTGCTACTAATGGCAGACTTTGTGTTTGATGGAAACAACAAACTAAAATCTAACATGTTTGGACGATCGCAATGGATTATCATAATAGTTTATTACGAACCTGGGCGATCGCTACTCTGTAGAAAGTTTCGTAGAAGATAGTTTCAATGACTTGGCGATAGTGGTTCAATTGGGTGCGATCCATTGTTTAAGTCTTAGATTTGGTATTTCTATTTAAGGAAATCTTTCAGAACGCCTATCCTGAACTCTGTCTGCCACAAGTGTTGTAACAACTCTACTAAATGTTATGCGATCGCTACACTGGATTCATGACTAACTATTATGCTGTGTGAGTTTTGTGAGTAAAACAGGGTAGCAGGAGGAATTATGAAAGCAGTCGTTATCCGTGAGTACGGGCCAGCTGAGGTGTTACAGTACGAAGACGTAGAGCAGCCACAAATCAAGCCTGACCAATTACTTATAAAAATCCATGCCAGTAGTGTCAATGGCATTGATTGGAAAATCCGCAAGGGAATGATGAAATTTATCACGGGTAATAAATTCCCAAAGATTCTGGGGTTTGATTTGGCGGGAGAAGTGGTAGAAGTTGGCTCTGGAGTTACCCGCTTTAAACCAGGTGATTCCGTCTATGGCAGTACTAACTTCCCCGGAGGCGCTTATGCAGAGTATGCAGCTGTTCTAGAAAACTTGGTGGCGCTCAAACCAACGAACTTAAGTTATGAAGAAGCCGCCACTGTGCCCCTAGTAGCGCTCACGGCTCTGCAAGCCTTGCGAAATCAGGGTAATATCCAATCAGGACAAGCTGTATTGATTAACGGCGCTTCAGGCGGCGTGGGCAGTTTTGCGGTACAAATCGCTAAGGCTTTAGGCGCAGAAGTCACGGGAGTTTGCAGTACAAAAAACCTAGATTTGGTAAAATCGCTGGGTGCAGACCGTGTTATTGACTATAAGCAACAAGACTTCACCGAAGATACAGCCAAGTACTGGCGTGTCAAGGCTAAAGTAGTGCAATAGAAAAATTCGATTATGTGTCTAAACTTCAATTTTTCAGAGATTTTTAATGCAACATTTTAGCCTTGCCATGCCAGTACGATATTATCTTCGATGCAGTCGGCAAGCGATCGCTCTCTGCCACTAAAAAAGTCCTCAAACCCAAGGGAATTTATGTCACAACGCTTCCCAGTCCTGAAGTTTTGGTGCAGGTTGCCTTAACAGCGTTCCTTCCCGGTCAAAAAGCCAAATTGGTGTTTGAGAAAGCCAACGCCGAAGACTTGGATTACCTGAAAAAATTAATTGAAGCTGGTAAAATCCGCACGGTAATTGACCGCACCTATCCCTTACAAGAACTAGCTGCGGCTCATGCTTATAGCGAAAGCGAACGTGCTGTCGGGAAAATTGCGATCGCGATCGCTAACTGAATAGATTTTGATTCATATTTCTAACGGGTGCGTTAGTCAAAAGTAACGCACCTTATTTACCTATCTAGCAAACTAACATCCAAATTCTTCTCTGAGTCTGCGTTTCAAGTCACCAGAGATAGGCAATCCATTGATTTCTCTGCAAATATTAACCCTAGATTCCCCATTTTGTAGCCGCTGCCTATAAATCGCTATTAGCAAAGCTTCAAGACCAAACTTAGACAGCATATCTGCTGCCAAGCCTGTAATTCCAAGCAAAATTATGCCGCCTATCATGCCTCCAGGCCCCAATAGTGCCAAAGCTGCTGTAATGGCAGCAGCTCCTGTCAAGCCCGTAGTTGCCATTGTAATTAGGAGTATAATCGCTGGCAATCCAACTCCAGCAGCTTTTCTCACGAATTCATCCATATAGTCATCCTGCAAAGAAAAGTATAAATTTACTCAGAGAATACTCATTTGTCTGAATGGATTAAAAGATTCCAAAAGTATCTAAAGTTAGAATTCCCTAAAAGCAAAAAATATACCAATATTGATTTCAGCATTTATCGTAAGGTGCGTTGTGCCCAAAGTTAATGCACCAATATTGCAGCAGTTTGCATGAGTTCAGACGACAATCTCTAGCGTTCTTCTTTGTGAATTTTCGCCTTGACGTGAAACAAAATTCATCCCATAAATTAGCAACGCTCTATTTTATTTTAGGAATGACAGTTCTAATTCCACTTTTAGCACCGACAGCATCCCCTTTATAACGAGGGATGATATGAATACTAGCGTGCATAATATTTTGACCAGCTTCTCGATTGACGTTCATTCCTACATTAAAACCATCAGGTTCAAATTCGGTTTTGAGAATTTCTTGTACTTTATTCACCATAAACCAGCAAGCAGATTGCTCTTTAAATGGCAGTTCAAAATAATTGCTTGTATGACGTTTAGGAATAACTAAAACATGTCCTTTATTTATAGGATAGCCATCGAAAATAGCATATGCAGTAGCTGATTCAGTTAATAATTTTAGATTTTTATGGGGATTGCAAAATATACAATAATTAGATGAATTACGCTGGTGATTATAATGAGTATACTGATAGAGTTCACGACGATCGTCTAAATATATTGAATGAAATGGGAGTTTCACAATACATTGATATGTGGGCTTTTTATGCACATAATGTTCTCTGAAACCTTCTTTTTTAATATCTCTTCTCACAACATAATAAGCTTTACCCCCTGGTTTTAATAAGTGCGATACTTCCATAAGCACATCAGCTTGTTCTTCTGCAAATAAAACATTTAAAACATAAGAGCAAATTATTGTATCGAATTTATCTTGAGGATATTGAGGGAAATAATAAGGGTCATAGCCTGTAATATCACAATTTTTTTGACGCAATAATTTAACATCATTACCAAAGCCACAACCAAAATCTAGTATTTTGCCTTGAAGCAGGTTTTGATTTAATAAAAATTGTGCGGGGAATGACAGGTAAGTTCTTTCAATTGCCGTGAGATGGCTGAATTGATTTTTTTGCTGTTTCATGAAGTTTAGATATTCGTATCTTTCCTGTCTTAGCACAAGCGATCGCAGGCTACTAAACTTTTGATTCTGTATAGACTGCGATTTCAACAATTATTCCGGCGTAACCAGAGAATGGCTTTATTGGTATGATGAATTTGAAAAACGCTATCCTACACCGCAGTTTGAGCAAAACATTGTGCCATCAGGATTCGGCGGATTGTGGCAAGCTGGATTCAGGCAGCAGGTTATAAACTGTGCTTCTGTGTGGAAATGTATTTATTATCGCTTAAGCACAACCCACTCTTTGTAACTCTTGATAACTCAGAGTTACTTATCTTTAACTTTGTAATTAACTCTTATTGTCTTTATCGCGATCGCCTACCTCTAAATATTTCGCATCAATTACTCAAACTACTATCTCTACTTCACAGACTTTTATTCTTTTGTAAACAAAGATGTAACTAATGCATAGCAACAAACATCATATTATCAACACCATTACTGCTACAAAATATTTCTGTGCCTGCTGTTAATTCAATCAAGTTACTAAATTCCATTTAAATCGTTTTACGTAATTTTACTATAACTTCATCATAACTTTATAAAAAGTATTTATATTACTTAAGTAATTATTTAAACTGATTTTTACGGATAACAAATACGTAATGCTAACTGAGTTTTTATGACTATTTCTATAGTTTGGAAAAAGCTATCGATAGCTACTGGCAAAGCAGCATATTTTCTAAAAGGAATAGGCTGTGTATCGGCTACTGGTACTGTTTTAGTCGCATTCAGTACATTAACTGCTCAAGCTGCTGTAATTAGTAACGGTGAGTTAAGCGTCGAGATCCGTAATGATAATGGTGCTATAAACTCTTTATTGTTTGGTAGGAAGGAATTTTATCGAAAAGGTACTTTTGTTTCTGACTTTGGTTTTCAAGTTGGAAGCGATACAAGCACTTTTGTACTCAACAGTGCCTTAAAAAATATAGGTCAACCAGTAACTGTCAGCAAGAATAATAACTCTGTATCTGTTACTGGAAGATATACTCAGGGAGGATCTGCGATTGATTTCACTCGCACTTACTCCTTAGTTCCCAACCATAATGTGTTACGAATTACAACTAATTTTATTAATAGTGGTGCAGATACCCTTTTGAGCTATTTCGACACATTCGATCCCGATCAAGGTATTGCTCAAAGAAATGGCTATGGTACTTAT
This sequence comes from Dendronalium sp. ChiSLP03b, assembly GCF_034531165.2. NCBI lineage: Bacteria > Bacillati > Cyanobacteriota > Cyanophyceae > Nostocales > Nostocaceae > Dendronalium > Dendronalium sp. ChiSLP03b. The sequence continues at coordinate 14,396 of NZ_JAVRBR020000013.1, forward strand.
AATGATGTGTTCTCAATTGCGACAGGCAATGGAATAGCAAAAGTAGGTCAAGCTACAGATATTAGTAAATTGTCAGTAGTTATTGCTTCCTTAGATCCTGATGTTACCGTTGCCTCTGGTTTTCCTTTTAAAATCGGTGACGGTAAGACTTTAAATAACTTCTTTAATTCTCCTTTTGATGGAAATGGCAGTTATGTTGATAATGGAACTCATATTGGTTTGCGAAAGCTTTTGACTGCTGGTAACTCATTCAGCTTTACTTTCGATCAAGGATTTGGAAATACATCTATTAAAGCTCAACAAGAGTTTCTGGCAGTAAATGGTGGTGGTACACCTGTTGGTGGCGAAGTTGGGGGTAAACCCGTTCCCGAACCTCTAACTATTTTTGGTTCAGTTACGGCTGTGGGATTTGGGATAATGTTTCGCAAAATGCGCTTAAAGAAATTTCGCAAGAGTCTAACACAAGGCAAAAACTCGTAATCAATGCGTTGCTTGGCTCGATTAATTTCTTCTCTACCACAATAGCTTTGCCAAAAAAACAGGTAGTCTAGCTTTTGCCGAAATAACTTAACACAAGAGCGTGCTTGATTTTTAGGCAAAATGTAAAATCCAGTTCAGACGGACAATTGCCAACCTCAGGCTCCGATTTCAATGATGACGATCGCCATCGACTAGGAGCGCTTGTTTCTATTTCAGATATGGTAAGCTTTTGGCGATCGCACGATCGATGCATCTCCTCCTAGCACAAGCTCTAAAGTCAAAGCTACTCAGTACTCAAGTTGTATTGGCAAATTAGAGGTATTACACCTAGCTGTAATAGACGGTAGGCATTTTTGACCTGGTGGTGCTTCAACTGATGCAAGTCTAAATAAGTTTAATACTCAGCTTGGTTTCAACGCCAGTCAAACAATTTGGGAATTTTTTCAACGCCACAGTTTTTCTTAAGTTGAGAAATTTAGCCAGGATTTCTATATATTTTGAAACGTATACATACATACAGACAGCAAACCCTAAAACAAAATTAAAAAACCTGTTATTTACTCAGCAAAATAATAAGATAGTAATCGTAACTAGAGATACAGATATTTGATTAGTTGCTCTTTTACCCTTCGGGTTCGCAGTCGCCTGCGGAGGGAGACCCTCCCGCAGCGCTGGCTCACCTCATCTTTGCGAGCAGGTGAGTACAACTTAATATATCGCAAAATATCTTGTCTAAATCGCCTGCAAACTCTTACAGGCAAAGTCATTTCTAGTGAGTACAAAAACTCTTAACCCCCCATCTCAAAAACACTAGTACCCCCATCCTGAAACACTAGCACCCCTACCCCAAGATAAATTTTAAATTTCCCTTAAATCTGGGTTTGAGGTGTGTGAGTACAACCTTAATTAATCCAATAAATCCAATCCAACTTAGATGTACTGTCCTGTTGTGAGCTACCTGCTATAAGCATAAAAATAGCACATGGCTCTTTCAACCAGACAGTAACGATGCAACAGTCATTAGACAGTATCAAGAAGATCGAGACTCCAAAAACAACCAATTCTACAAATACATACTTGCTGAAAAATTTACTCTCTGGCGTTTTTTTTGAGCCGTTATTGAGTGATTTTCGCATCATCTTTGAACGCGATCCAGCAGCACGTAATTGGCTAGAAGTAGTGTTTTGCTACCCTGGATTGCACGCACTTTGTTTGCATCGTCTCGCCCACTGGTTGCATTGTCGAGGAATAGGTTTCATCCCTCGGCTAATTTCTCACTGGGGTCGGTTTTTGACAGGGATTGAAATTCATCCAGGCGCAGAGATTGGTAAAGGCGTATTTATCGACCACGGTATGGGCGTTGTCATTGGTGAAACTGCGATCGTGGGAGACTATACATTGATTTACCAGGGTGTCACCCTTGGCGGAACTGGAAAAGACAATGGCAAGCGCCATCCTACCTTGGGCAAAAACGTTGTAGTGGGTGCAGGTGCGAAAGTTTTGGGAAATCTGCAAATCGGCGATCGCGTCCGTATTGGCGCAGGTTCAATAGTCTTGCGCGATGTTCCCAGCGATTGCACAGTTGTAGGCGTTCCCGGTCGAATTATTTCTCGTAAAGGAAGCGCAAACCTTTCTCCCCTAGACCATGGAAAACTTCCCGATGTTGAAGCAAGCGTGATTCGCTCTTTACTTTTCCGCATTGAGCAACTCGAACAAAAACTCAATAATCAACAGTCATTAGTTTTAGACAAAGGACAACAGACAAATGACTAATGACATTTTAGGCGCTCAAGTTTTGCAGATTCCTCTAAGCGATCGCTGGCTAATTTATCATCGTTTACAAGAGTTGATGATTTCCTGTTCCTGTCCCGCTGATGGTTCCTTACGGGTACAAGTAAATAATTTACTAGAAGCAGTTCTAATCCGCAGTACCGTTATGCAATTTCTTGCTTCTCGCCACGAATTAATTGAGTGGCTAGAGCGTTGCTGGGATTACAGTGCTGAGTAAAAAACAAACAAAAAACAAAACAGCCTGTAGCAAGCTGTTTAAAGTGTGTCTTAATTACGAATTACGAATTACGAATTACGAATTACTATGACGACCCGTAAAAGCGAGAAAAAATTTATTAATTTTTTACATAATGAACTCGCACTTTCTAATGCAGATATTGCTGTAGCGCTACGACATCGTGAGTTTGATAATGGGCCGTTACCAATGCTTCTCTGGCAGTATGGACTGGTTAACTTAGAACAGCTAGAGCGGATTTTAGATTGGTTAGATGAGGAATATTCATAGATTCGCCAGACTACTTTGCACTACACATGTTTGTATTCCAACAGACAAACGAATTTTCAATTATACGAGGTTGCCACCATGATTTCTACTTTAATTGCTGGATTTGGGATCTTACTTTCTCTAGGTATTGCTAACAGCTACTTTAGCTATCTACTACTCGAAAAAACTTTACATAGCAATAGTAAAAATGATTCTTAAATTATACCTGTTTTTGGTTTTCTGTCATACAGATGTGATGTTGGTAGTCGGCTAATATTAAAGAATCATGAAGATGAATTATTAGTTGTAATATTTTATAGCATTTACCATTCATCCTTCAGCATTTGTATTAGGTATTCACCACTACCAGGAATTGCAGAAAAATAGGTTCACAATCCAGAAAGGATATTAAGAGAAATTCCTAAGAGGGATGTTTGAGATGAATGAAATCCTAATTAATGACACTACATTACGTGATGGCGAACAAGCGGCAGGTGTTGCTTTTACTTTAGAAGAAAAAGTAGCGATCGCCAAATTTCTGGATGCCATTGGTGTTCCGGAATTAGAAGTCGGAATACCAGCAATGGGTGAGGAAGAAACTCGCGCCATCTCAGCAATTGCTGACTTGGGTTTGCAAGCAAAACTCTTGGGGTGGAACCGTGCTGTCATATCGGATATCAAAGCTTCCATCGCCTGTGGCATGAAGCGAGTGCATATTGCCATTCCCGTTTCTGGAATCCAAATAGCTGCTAAATTTCATGGTCAGTGGCGAGTCAGCTTGCAAAGACTCAAAGATTGTATCAGCTTCGCCAGCGATCGCGGTCTTTGGGTGGCAGTTGGCGGAGAAGATTCCTCTAGAGCAGATGATAACTTTCTTTTAGATGTAGCACTTTATGCTCAAGAATGGGGTGCATCAAGATTTCGCTTTTGTGACACTGTAGGAGTTCTCGACCCCTTCAGCACATTTGCAAAAGTCAAACGGCTGGTTTCAGCTTTGTCAATTCCTGTAGAAATCCACACTCACAATGATTTCGGTTTGGCAACTGCCAACGCTCTTGCTGGTATTAAAGCTGGAGCCTCATCCGTGAATACCACAGTCAACGGCTTAGGTGAAAGGGCTGGAAATGCCGCTTTAGAAGAAGTTGTCATGTCAATCAAACGCATCTATGGCATTGATTTGGGTATTGACACTCCCCGTTTATTGGAACTGTCGCAACTTGTAGCTTCGGCATCAAATTCCAACGTACCGCCTTGGAAAGCAATTGTTGGTGAAAATACCTTTGCTCACGAATCTGGAATTCACGCTCATGGTGTACTGCAAAACCCCATCACTTACGAACCATTTGCTCCCGAAGAAGTAGGTTGGGAACGACGTTTAGTAATAGGTAAACATTCTGGTCGGCATTTAGTTTCAAACTTGCTACAGCAGTACGGTATCTTTCTCAACCCAGAAGAAACTCAGTCTGTTTTAGATGCAGTTCGCCAACAGTCGGTACAGAAAAAACGCAGTCTTACAACCGAAGAACTTTTGAATTTGGTCAGAGAACAGAGGTATTCTCATGCAACGCGATGAATTAGAGCTAGACTTGCCACCCGCTTTTGAAATTGGTGAAAAAGTCAGAGTTCGCAAACTCCTCAAAAACGATGGTACATTTCCCGGTCAAGAAATCGGGGCAGTTTTAGCGAAAAAGGGAGATATTGGCTACGTAGCGAGTATAGGCACTTATTTGCAGAGTTCTTATATTTATGCCGTGCATTTTTTGAATACAGGGTTCGTCGTCGGTTGTAAGAAAAAAGAACTAGAATCTGTTGAGGAAACTAATGAAAGTAATGCTCCGCGTGAATGATGCCGGCAATTTGGTTGTCTACGTTGCTAAAAAAGACTTAGAAGAAGAAGTAGTTAAACAAACAGAAGGCAATGATGGCAAGATTCTCACTCTAGCAAATGGCTGGGAATTGGAATTTCGGGATTTACCCGCTCCAGAAAATTTACCCCAAACTGTAGAAGCTAAACGCCTTACCTAAAAATAGTACTGAGTTTGGAGTAAGGAGTGATGAATTAGCAAAAGTTGTTTATTCAAAACTCCTGCCTCCTGCCCTTCGGGTTCGCCAGTTGCCCCTCTCGGCAGAAGCCAAGATGGGGACTGGACTCACCTCCTGCCTTCTGCCTCCTAACTCCTAACTTTTAATCGAACATGGGTGACAAATTTTTGCAGTTATCAGAAGTAAACCTTGAGGGACAATTCCTGGGTTTTGTTGGTGATGTACCACGTAAATCTAAATACTTGCGATTAGCAATTCCTTCTGGGGATGTGCTAGTCAAAATTCCTAAAGAGTTACGTAATCCCCTAAGTTTATCTTTAGAGCCTGGCGAACAAATTCATGTTTATGGATTTAGTAAGTTAGACAAACACACAGGCAAGATTAAACTTAAAGCTTATCAAGTATCACCAGTTGATGTTTGTCCAAACCACAATATGCCACCTCAAAATCAAGCGAGGATTATGGTATGTCAAAAGTCCGGTTGCCTGAAGCGGGGTGGTAAAGGCTTATTATCAGAGTTAGAAAAGACTTTGTGCGATCGCGGTCTATTAGATAAAGTTCAAATTGAGCATACTGGCTGCCAAAAACGTTGCAGCAGCGCACCCAATTGCGTATTACAGCTTGGTAAAAAGAAATACAAGAAAGTTCATCCAGAAGCGATCGCATCGCTGTTAGAAAGTCACTTAAATAATTTGGGTCTTGGCTAATAAGGCACAAAGTTCATAACAGCCTTCTTTCTCATCCAAAGTTGCGTTCCGAGTATCGTAGGCCAGGTTTTTGCCTGGCCTACTTTTCATGTTTGAATGCAGCTTTCAAAAACCATTAGCCGTCAGGCTCAAATTTTGACTAATTAATAGAACCAATGTACTATTTTCAGTAAGACTCCATAATAGGGAGCGATCGCCACTGAGGTTGGCAAAAATTCGCATATTCACATAAATTTATTGTGAATCCCATTACCAATCTAGAGGTAAGGTGTCATGGCAAGTAATCACAATCAAACTTGGAATCTCCAAGAGCGTTTGCAGAAGTATCCAGGCTATAGAGCTGAACACACAACTTTATTTGCGAATCGGCAAGTAACAGACTATAACCCAGAAATTGGCATCAGCAATCCTGTAGGTACTGCCTACGCCTTGAGATGTGATTATGATGAGGACGAAAAAGCTACAGACAAACTGATGCAGCTGCAACAAGATCCCCAAGTTGACAAGTTAGAAGCTTTAGTTATTGGAACATGGGAAGGAGAGATGGCTGGTGGTAGTTCCAGTTTTCTCATTGAGGCGCTGGTTGGTGCAAAAGATTGGTTTCCCAGTCTGAAAGCGCTATTTATTGGAGATATTCACTACAGTGAATGTGAAATTTCTTGGATTGTGCAGAGTGATATCAGCCCGATTCTAGAAGCTTATCCCAACTTAGAGATATTGCAAGTTCGGGGTGGTGACGGTTTAGCATTCACTCCCTTTGTGGGACACGAGAATTTAAAAGCACTGATTGTCGAGACTGGAGGGTTGAGTAGTGCAACTATTGCTCAAATTTGCGCTCTCGACTTGCCTAAATTACAGCATTTAGAATTGTGGCTGGGTTCAGATAATTACGGCGGAAATTCCTCAATTGCAGACTTTAACCCGATTTTAGTTGAGCGGAAGTTCCCGAATTTGATTTATTTGGGACTACGAAATAGCGAATATTCTGACGATATCGCAGAAGCTGTAGTGCGCTCGCCTCTCCTCAACACTATCAGAATACTCGACTTATCAATGGGAACGCTGAGCGATGCAGGCGCTGAACTTTTGCTCAAAAATCCAGTTGTGCAGCAATTGGATACTTTCAATATTGCCGAAAATTACCTATCTGATGAAATACTTGCATTTGTAGAAGAACAACAGGCTAATTTCCCAGTTCAAATCATCATAGATGGGCAGAAAAAAGATGAGTATGAGGATGAAGAGTATCGTTACTGCTCTGTTGCTGAGTAAATAATGATGCTCAACTTTGTCGTCATTGCCAACCCCGAAAATCGCCGGGTTGGTTTGTTGCAACAGGCGCTCTTCAATTTTGATTTAGCACCTGCAACAGTAGTGGCTTACGCAGACTTAATTGCAGGTAAAGAAACACTGGAAAGATTCAACGCACCGAATACCATTATCCGGTTTGAGTCTCCTGAAAAGAACTTTCGGGTGGAGAAAGCTATTATTGCTGCGGGTGCGGAAGTACCAGATGCAGGTAATCAACAGCGTATTAATGCTAGCGCTACTGCTGAATTAACCTTCGATAAAGGGCGGATTCTTTACCCCCGACAATGGTATTTAGGTTGGCGATATTTACTGCACAGATGGGAAAAGCAACTTCAATGCCCAACCATGAATCATCCGCATGATATCACCGTGATGTTTGATAAGCCATTGTGTTGCGATCGCTTCCTGCGTCACAACATTCCAGTCCCGCGTTCTATCGGTGTGATTTACAACTACGACCACTTAAGAGAACAGATGGAATTGCAGAAGTGCGATCGCGTCTTTATCAAACTCGCCCACAGTTCTGCTGCCTCTGGAATCGTTGCCTACCGTACCAATTCCCACAGAGAATCTGCCATCACCACCGTCGAACGAGTCCGACAAGGCGGGCAAACTTTCCTCTACAACTCCCGTAAAATTCGTCACTATACTAAACGCGAAGAAATTGCTGATATTATTAACCTCTTGACTGCTGAAGGCGTTCAAGTAGAAGAATGGCTTCCCAAAGCCCAAATGCAAGGCTGTCAGTTTGATGTGCGTGTAGTCGTCATCAATGGTGAGGCACAGCACATCGTTATCAGATTAGGAAAAAGTCCTATGACCAATTTACACCTAGGCAACGAGCGAGGAGATACAGAAGAATTCCTAGCAAAAGTTGGATACGAAAACTGGGAAGTAATGAAACAAACCTGCCAAGCCGCAGCAGCCTTATTTCCCAATAGTTTATACTGCGGCATCGATTTACTAATTCTTCCCAATTTCCGCAATCACGTCATCTTGGAAATTAATGCCTTTGGTGATTTATTACCAGGAATTACTTGGAATGGTATAGATACGTATACAAGTGAAGTGCGGGCAGTATTAAAGGGGGAAAAATGCTTGACATGAATCAAATCGTCGGTAAATCCGACATAATCTTCATTACTCTAGATACTTTGCGCTATGACGTAGCCAGAGACTTGCTCGCACAAGGACGCACCCCTAACTTAGCAGCAGTTCTACCAGAAGGCGGCTGGGAAGAACGCCATTCTCCAGGAAACTTCACTTACGCTGCTCATCATGCCTTTTTTGCAGGCTTTCTGCCTACACCTGTTACACCAGGAATACACCCGCGATTATTTGCTTTAGGGTTTGAGGGCAGTACCACCACTACCAAGTATACTTGTGTGTTGAAGGGTTCCAATATTATCCGTGGATTCGCTGCCAAAGGTTACTATACAGTTTGTATTGGTGGTGTCGGCTTTTTTAACAAACGCAACCCTTTAGGCAACGTTTTTCCCTCTCTATTTGCTGAAAGTCATTGGAGTCCAGAGTTAGGTGTGACCAACCCTAACTCTACAGAAAATCAAGTAGCATTAGCCCAAAAAATTCTCACGCAAACCCCCAAGAATCAACGTCTATTCTTATTCATTAATATTTCAGCTTTGCATCAACCCAATTACTTTTATCTCTCTGATGCTAAAACTGACACCTTGGCATCTCACGCCGCAGCTTTGGAGTATGTTGACAAGCAGTTAGCCAAACTCTGGGATGCCTTCCGACAACGCGCTTCAACCTTTTGTATCCTCTGCTCAGACCACGGAACAACCTACGGCGAAGATGGTTATACAGGGCATCGTCTCAGTCATCCTTTAGTCTGGACTGTTCCCTACGCCGAGTTTATTTTGAAGAGTGAGAATTAGAGAAATTTGTCATACTACTGAATTGATGTTAGAACTTCGCTTGGCACGTTTTTGCTGATACATCAACTCATCTGTCTGCAATACCAGTTTTTCCAATGAAACATCTTTATTTATAAGGCATTGTTGAAATCCAACACTCATTGATAGATGATAACTTCTACCTCGATTCTGATTAAAGGAATTAACGTTCGCTTGCAGGCGATCGCTAATTGCATTCGTACGATCTGAACATTCAGGAATGAATATGACAAACTCATCACCCCCCCATCGGGCAACGATGTCAGAATCTCGACAGGTTTGTCTTAGTAGCTCTGCTGTATCAGCAATTACACGATCTCCAACTTCATGTCCAAATGTATCATTGATTTGCTTCAATCCATCTACATCTACAAATAAGAGGCAACAAGACGTTTGTCGCCGATGGGTAAGCTTTAATTGCTGCTCTGCAAGTAGAAAAAAGCCTCGTCGATTGTACAGTCCAGTTAATTCATCCGTTAGAGATAAGCGCCTGACTTCTGCCTCAACTTTTTGACGCTCCTCCATTTCTTTTTCTAGTGCAGAGGTTCGCTCGCGGACTCTTTGTTCTAATTCACTATAAATCTGCACATTTTCTATCGCGACAGCCGTTGTGTCCGCCAATGCCTGTAATAGCTTTACTTCTTCTACCGTTGGCTGATATAACGTTGCCCAATATGTTCCAATTGCACCGATGGGGTTACACATTCGGATTGGCACCATTGCCAAGCTTTTAACAAAAGTCGGTTGGTAAGCTGCAAATGGAATCCGTTCATCTCTATAAATATCGCTAATTACAACAGGCTGACAGTTTTGCATTGTATATCCACTAATGCAAATGCTCATTGGGAAACGTTGCCCTTTCCATAAGGGAGCGATCGCATCTTCATCTGCGTAATAACATTGATCTCCATCTCGTAGCACAAAACTAGCTCCATCTGCCCCAGTCAACTTACGCGCAGACTTTCGCACAATCGCCATGATTTGCTCTAGCGTTCGTGCTAGTGACAATGCTTGAACAACCTCTATTAAATGCTCTATCGCCTGAACATAAAGTATTTCAGCTTTGACATCATTAGAATCAGAAATGATGCCAGGTGAAGCAGAGCTTTGAAAATTCATGCGCTGACACCGAGAAAAAAGATAAAAAATCATTTTAGGCTGCGAGCGGGATCGCAATATCCTGATTCTAAAAAACTTCCTATTTTTTTGTATTAGAGATGTTACGGATTTATTAAATCATATATCTAAAGAATGATTGCAAAGCTGTCTTAATATGTTAAATGGAGAGTCAGCTTGCACAAAATTAATCAAGAAGACGCTACAACGGGAAGTCCGTCCGCTGGGTGTCTTTGCAACGCGCTGCGGCGTTGTTGCAGTTAGTTTTTCTATAACTTTGTGTAATTCCCAGATTAATTTTTAACAAAAATATTTCACATTTTATGATTAGAACTAAACTCACAAATCTCAAATCTTTACTTCAACGATCGCCATACCAAACTTACGTCTACTCATATCCTCATAAGACAGCATATCGTCCTCTGAATCCAACTGTGTCTCTCGCAGATTTGTGGTCAAAGCAGGATAGAAAAGCATTGTTTCTCTACATTCACATTCCATTTTGTGAAATGCGTTGTGGATTTTGTAACCTGTTTACCACCGTTACTCACAATGAGGACTTTGTTAGTCAATATGTCCGCACCGTTCAGCGACAAGCACGACGAGTAAAAGCAGCTTTGGGAGAAGCGTCTTTTGCAAGATTTGCTCTTGGTGGCGGTACACCAACTCAGTTACCTATCCACCAATTGGAAACAATTCTGAATGTGGCTGAAAAGACTATGGGCGCTAGCTTGCAGGATATTCCTGTTTCTGTGGAGATGTCACCAGAAACAGCAGAAAAAGATAAATTACAGCTATTGCGCGATCGCGGCGTTGACCGTGCTAGTATTGGCGTTCAAAGCTTCATTGAATCGGAAGTACTAGCTACGCAACGCCGCCAAGCTACCGCACAAGTGGAAGCTGCACTCACCAGAATGCGAGAAGCTGGCTTTCCCACGATTAATATTGACTTAATTTATGGGCTACCCGGACAGACTGTAAGTAGCTGGTTGCAATCGATACGTGCTGCCCTCAACTTTCAGCCAGAAGAAATTTACCTATATCCATTGTATGTACGACCGCTTACAGGTTTGGGACGTACTGACAAAGAATGGGATGATATTCGTTTGGCATGTTACCGCGAAGGGCGATCGCTCCTGTTATCTTCTGGGTATACTCAAGTTTCCATGCGGATGTTCCGACAGGAAAGACAAGAGGGACAAGGAGGACAAGGGGGACAAGGAAGAATTGCTACCTTGTCTCCTCCTTCTCCCGTCTACTGCTGTCAGGCAGATGGGATGGTTGGTCTAGGCTGTGGCGCACGTTCCTACACAGACACTTTGCACTACTCGAATGAATATGCTGTGGGTTCTAAAGAAATTCGCGATATTCTGCAAGCTTATATCCAGACACCCAATGAAGCTTTCGACTACGCTAGCTATGGTTTTCAACTGGATAACGAAGAACGCCGTCGCCGCTATATTTTGCTATCTCTTCTCTCTGATGAAGGGTTGAATTTTGTTATTTATCGGCATCGATTTGGGACAGATGTAATGGTAGATTTTCCAGAACTCACCGAATTACTATCCCTGAATCTGGCGACGCAAAACGAACAAATTTTATGTTTAACTGATGCAGGTATTGAGCGTTCTGACACAATTGGTGCTTGGTTATTTTCTGATAGGGTGCGGCAACTAAGCCAGACTTATGAGTTGAAATAAGTTTTAGCTACTGAGAAAGAACAAACTAGATTTTTCGCTTTTATTAAAACTCAAAACACTCCATGCACCTCACTATCCTCTATCGCGGGCCAATTATTAGTTGCAACTATGGCTGTGAATACTGTCCCTTTGCCAAACGACAGCAGTCAGCAGCAGAATTAGCAGTTGATAGACAAGCACTAGAACAGTTTGTTAATTGGGTTGCCCAACATTCACAGCACCAATTCTCAATCTTATTTACCCCTTGGGGGGAAGCACTTATCCATAACTGGTATCAACAGGCGCTAGTGCAATTAACCCAAATTCCTCACGTTCATAAAGCGGCAATTCAAACCAATCTTTCTTGTCAACTAGATTGGGTAGAAGAATGCAACAAAGACCGATTAGCCTTGTGGGCAACCTTTCATCCGGAATGGGTATCGCGCGATCGCTTCCTCTCTAAATGCCTCGAATTAGATCGGCGGGGTGTCCGCTTTAGTGCGGGAGTTGTCGGCTTTCCTAAATACAAAGACGAGATTGCTAATTTACGTCAGGAGTTACCAAACCATATCTACTTATGGATTAATGCTGTAAAGAAAGAACTGCCTAATTTATCAAATCAAGACCGAGATTTCTTTCAGTCTATCGACCCATTATATGAATTGAACACTCAGCATTATCCTAGCTTTGGTCGTGCTTGTCGTGCTGGTGAATCGGTGATTTCTGTTGATGGTGACGGTAAAATGCGACGTTGCCATTTTATCAAAGAACCGATTGGGAATATTTACGATCGTGACTGGGAAACTGCTTTGTGCGATCGCCTCTGCACTAACCAAACCTGTCACTGTCATATCGGTTACGTTCACCTCGATTACTTAGAATTAGACAAGGTGTTCGGGTCTGGAATTTTAGAACGCATTCCTAATAATTGGGTATTGCAAAGATTAAGATAAAAAATAAACCTATATACCCTTATTTTTCATGAGCTTCACTACTGCTAAACGCTTCACCATAGCTGAATATCACCGTCTGGCAGAACTCGGCTTTTTTAGGGAAGATGACCGAGTTGAACTAATCAAAGGAGAAATTTACCAGATGGCAGCCAAAGGTACACCGCACTCGGTTTGTAACACCCGCTTGTATCGGGAGTTATTTAAGCTTGTTGCGGAACGGGCGACTCTTAGAGGACAAGAACCGATTATTCTTTCGGAGAACAGCGAACCAGAACCCGATCTAGTCGTTGCACAAAATCGTCCTGATGACTACCTGGCAGTTCATCCTAGTCCAATCGATGTATTGTTAGCAATTGAGATTGCTGATTCCTCTTTGAAATATGACCAAGAGGTAAAATTACTTATTTATGCAGAAGCGGGTATTACTGATTATTGGATATTTAATTTAATAGATAATTATTTGGAGTGCTACAGTGAGCCTTATCAAGATTTGCAAGGTAAATTTGGTTATCGCCACAAGTTGATTTTTCTGCCTCATGAATCTGTTAATTTACCATTCTTCCCTGATTTAGTTCTGGATTTATCTAAGGTGTTTCCAGGGTAATACATCATGTATGATGAATGAAGATGCGATCGCTTAATTTTACATAGCATAACCTTAGACTATATAGCATTTATATAGTCGGTATTGTCCTTGATTTTGAAGACCTATTCAGTACACCACTTCTGTAGTTAATCAACTCGATGGCATAGTGACGCACAATCCTGAAGATTATACAAATGTCACTTTGAGAATTTTCACACCCACAGGTTGATTCAATAACTTGGAATATTACCCTGATAATCAAATCAAACTTTCCATCGCCTGTTGTAAATCATTCGTCAAATCAGCAACAGCTTGCCTTGCTCCTAAGCGACTCTCTTTATAAGCTGGGTAATGCTCCGATACTGATATCGGTTCACCAATGGTAATTTTTACTTGTTGCTTACCCAATTGCGGACGACGAAAAGATTTTTCGCCTCTAATCTTAGCGATCATCTGCCATAAAATTAAAGTTGTTTCAGCAAACCTTTCTACTGTCGGTTTTTCGCGGATATAGTTACCAGAAACTGCTACAAAACTTTCTACTAACCGCATGTGCCACATCCGAGCATTCGCCTCTTCAGCAACGCGATCGCCTAAAGCTTTTTCGACAGCAGATAATCCTTTCACTTCCTTATATTCTTCTCTAAAGATATAGTTCCAACCTGCTTGTTCTACCCGCCGACAGCGGTCATTCAATTGTCCTTTTGGCTGCAAGTCAAAATATTGCTCTGATATTTGTAGTGCTGCATTCAATAAAGCTAGTAAACGCACTGCTAGCGCTTCATTTCTATCTTTAATTTCCTCAGATATCTTTTGGGCATCTGGCAGCTTTTGATGATAAAACCGCGTGTAAAATTGTTCCATCAGGGACAATAAATGTTCTGCCAAAGTCAATAAGCGTGGATAAAGCAACTCCATCGAGGCCACATTAGCTTTTCCTCCTGGATTCACAGGTAAACCACTAGCCGCTTCCAATTCACTTAAAAGTTGAGCGATCGCACCCCAAGGAGCGGCAACATAACTATATTTAATCCCAACTGGTACAATTAGAACCTCCTCGGAGCGTCCTGCCTTGTGCAAATCTTCAGCACACCAAAAGCCTAATTGGGCAATACCTGGTTCTAGTGGGCTGATAATCTCAGATAAACCATTAGTAGCTCCTTCTGGCGCAGCAGCCATTGGGAATTGCCCATTGGCAAATAACTCACGCGCCGAACGCAACCCCGTCCAGTCAGCCTTACCTCGCTGAATGGGAGTCCCACCCAAACGAGAAGCAATCCAGCCGACGTAGGAACCTGCCCATAGAGGAATGCCGCGATCGTAGATAAAATGAGCATGAATTGGAGGTTGTAGTGCTTTGCCCTGCTCTCGTGCTACCCTTGGCACGAGTTGAGAAAACAAATAGGTCAAACAAAATGGATCGTCTGTTTTGGGATGGCGAAATGCCAGTAAAAAACGAATCTTGCCCTCTTGAAATTGGCGATACAGATCCACCAAAACCTCTACATTGTCTGCTTCAATTTGGGTAATAGCTGTTTGCCAATTAATCCAACTTGGTAGCAACAGATGAACGGCTTGTAGCAACAAGGGATTGAACTTTGGGGATATAAATTCTAAGGGTGGCTGCGCTTGATAAATTACATTTGACAAGGTAGTTGTCTCCTTAAAGAGTGAAGTAGGGGAGCAAGAGAGCAGGGGGAGCAGGGGGACAGTAGAGGGGTAGAGGAGCAGAGGGGAGAATAATTCTTAACTTTTGTACAGACGCGATTAATCGCGTCTCTACTCAGCACTACTGACCACTGACCACTGACAAAAGAAATAACACTTTATACTTCATAGTTCATACTTCATCCTTGATACTTCATACTTTATTAGTGATTCTGGAAAGGGAACTAAACGATGCGACTGTCACAAATGTTATTCGTTACACTCCGGGACGATCCAGCTGATGCTGAGATTCCTAGCCATAAATTATTACTCCGTGCAGGTTATATTCGTCGCATCGGTAGTGGTATTTATGCATATCTCCCGTTGATGTGGCGGGTATTGCAAAAAGTTTCCCAAATTGTCCGCCAAGAGATGAATGCTACAGGCGCACAAGAATGTCTTCTCCCGCAATTACAACCAGCCGACTTATGGAAGGAATCAGGACGCTGGGACACCTACACCAAAGCTGAGGGAATTATGTTTTCCCTAATTGACCGCCGCGAGCAACAATTGGGATTAGGCCCAACTCATGAGGAAGTCATAACAACGATCGCTCGTGATATGATTCGCTCTTACCGTCAGCTACCGCTGCATCTCTATCAACTGCAAACTAAATTTCGGGATGAAATTCGTCCCCGCTTTGGTTTGATGCGCGGACGGGAATTCATCATGAAGGACGGTTACTCGTTCCATGTTGATGAAAACAGCCTCAAAGAAACTTACCAAGATATGTACCAAGCCTATAGCAATATGCTGCGGCGTTCCGGTTTAGCTTTTCGGGCAGTAGAGGCTGATTCTGGGGCAATTGGTGGTTCTGGTTCTACAGAATTTATGGTGTTAGCGGAAGCTGGTGAAGACGAAGTTCTGTTCACCGAGGATGGCAAATATGCTGCCAACGTCGAAAAAGCTGTTTCTTTACCAGCTGATGCTGAACCCTCACGGTTTACAACCTATGAGAAACGCGATACACCTGGAACAGAGACGATTGACAAGCTCTGTCAATTCCTCAAGTGTTCTCCCACCCAAGTGGTAAAAAACCTTCTGTATAAGGTGGTTTATGCTAACGATAATACTTTACTCGTTCTAGTGAGTATTCGTGGCGATCAGGAAATAAACGAAGTTAAACTTCTCAACGAATTAACAAAAAAACGAGATCAGTATGGTCGTACTTCAACAGTTTTATCTTTAACTGTTTCTGACATAAGCGATCAGAAGATATGGGCAACCAAATCCTTACCTATTGGCTATATTGCTCCTGATTTATCTAGTGATTATATTGCTACTCGTAACTTTACAAGGCAAGAGCTTCAAGAGGAATTGAAATTGGAAATTGATGAAATTATCAAAGATTTACCATTATCTCCATCCTATAGCTTGCTTGACATAAAAGAAGCGGTTAAGAACAAATGTAATGCTTCTAATCTTTCTCAACAGGAAAATCTATTCAATGCACTTAAAAAAATACGAGAACTGCAATTAAAGTATCCAATTGCTATGGAGCGGTATATTGATAAAACAGCTGTTGAGTTAAAAAATTTTGTTACAGGTGCAAATGAGACTGGCTATCACGTAGTTGGCGCTAATTGGGGCGAGCAATTTCAACTATCAGAAAATGTTGTGGATGTACGGAAAGCTAGACCAGGCGATCGCGCCCTTCATAACCCAGAACAAACTTTACAAAGTGCTAGAGGAATTGAAGTCGGTCATATCTTCCAATTGGGTACTAAATATTCCCTAAGCATGGGAGCAAGTTATACAAATGAACAGGGTGAAGAAAAGCCACTATTCATGGGTTGCTATGGGGTAGGCGTATCACGATTGGCGCAATCAGCGGTAGAGCAATCTTACGACAAAGACGGGATTATTTGGCCGGTAGCGATCGCACCTTATCACGCAATTGTGACAATACCTAACATTAATGATGCTCAACAAGTTGAGATTGCCGAAAAACTTTACACTGAACTCAATCAAGCCGGAATTGAAACTTTACTAGATGACCGCGATGAACGGGCTGGAGTAAAATTCAAAGACGCTGATTTAATTGGCATCCCTTACAGAATTGTCACCGGACGGGCGATCGCTAATGGTAAAGTCGAAGTTGTAGAAAGAGCAACGCGTAAATCTCAAGAAATTGTTATTGATGAGGTTAAATCTACACTCAAACAATGGATTGCAGCAGCAATAGAGGTTAAAAATTAAACGCCAAAACCGCTAATTACTACGCAGAAAAAACTTAACAGTTGTTAAACTTATATGGGTTCGCAGAGAAGCAAATACTTTGCGAATCCATAGCATTTCCGAACAGCATAAGCGGCGCAAGAGACTTTTCTGTGCATTTGTAATTGTTAACAATCTCAAGAAAAGATTGAGATTTACAGATTTACATAATTTGGCAGGTGACGGATTACAAGTGTAAATTCTAGAATTGGAGATGAAATGCCTAGAATAAGCAACTCCACTATTTGGATATATAGCAATCCTAAATGATTTGTAAATATTCTGTTTTGTCAGTCGATCGTTAACCGTCAGCAATCAACAGCCTCCACAAATTTCTCACAACTCACATGGAATTGCTATATAAAGCCTTTAGGTTTTTGGAAACTCTCCACTTGTAAGCATCGTCCTTAACCAGGCTGCTCTGCCACAAAGATCGTCTCAGCCCTTATTCAGGAAGGTTCTAAATATGACAGACCAACAAGGATCTAAACGTATTTCTTCAGGTGTGATTGCAGCCGTCTCAGCAGCGGTTGTAGCGGTAAGTGGTGGCGTGGCTTGGATGACTTGGAATAACAATCCTCCTACACAGTCCACACCGCCGAATACCTCTCAAGGAATCACCAAGTCACAAGGCCCAGTAACTGCACAGCCAGGTAATGAGCAAACCGCTAATATTTATTGGCTCAGACCAAAAGAAAAAACTGTTGATTTGGTTCCCCAACCAGTTCAAATAGCTGCCACACAACCTAACCAAGTTTTAGAAAAAGCTTTTCAAACTTTGTTAGAAGGCCCATCAGAAGGAACAGATTCTACCACTATTCCCAAAGGAACTAAATTGTTGGGACTGAAAGTAGAAAATGATGAGGTTCATGTTAATTTATCTGAGGATTTTACCAAGGGTGGTGGTAGTACTTCAATGGTCGGTCGCGTGGGACAAGTTATTTACACTGCTACAACTTTAAATCCCAATGCCAAGGTGTACATTGACGTGAACGGCAAACAATTAGATGTTTTAGGTGGCGAAGGCGTGGAATTGCAACAGCCACTAACTCGTGAAAGCTTTAAACAAAACTATCCACTTTAGTCAAAAGGAGACAGTGCTGTGGTGTTAGCGAAGCGGTAGCGAGTCATCGAGCGTCGGCAGTCCGATCTTGAGGAGCTACTGCGTTGGACGGGTGTCCCGGCTTGAAGCAAGTGGCGTGGTTTCCCCCATAAGGAACTGCCGATCTTCGCAGCATTAGCGAGTCCTCGCCCAAGGGGAGCCACTGCGGTCTTGGGGTTTCCGTTTCGTTGTAGGCAGAACGCCTTACCGCAGGGTAGGAAGTGTCGTTAGCGCAGCGAAGCGCAAGGAACGAACGTCATCCGAAGGGGGGTTACCCCGTTGAAGCAAGTAGCGTGCAACTGTCGTTCAAAAGTCAACAGTCAATAGTCAAGAATTTCACTTTAGAGTGTGGACTAATGACTCTTGACTCAGAGTTTGGTATTCAACACACGAAAGCTACGGGCTTGCTGTTCTAACCTTGTGGCGAGGCGATCGCAAACCCGATTGCACAATTCAAAAATCATTTGATCCTCCACCCTGTAGTAAGCGCAAGTTCCTTCACTGCGGCGGCTAAGGATTCCTGCTTGCCACATAACCTTCAGGTGTTTGGACACATTTGCCTGTGAAGTCTGTGTTGCCTCTACCAATTCTTGCACGCATTTTTCTTCATCCCGTAGTAAATGCAACAGCCGTAGGCGCATCGGCTCACTTAATAGGCTAAAGTATTCGGCTACTTGTTGCACCACTTCCGGCGGTACAGGCAACGCTTGTTTCATCAGGATTGACCCGCAGAACTGACTGTTTTACCAATGACTCATTTGCTATCAATGATTCACTTGATATATAGATTAATACTTAATCAGGGTTAATTCTCATCAAAGGTTGACCATATTCCACAGGTTCGCCATTTTGGACGAGAATCTCCATAACTTGTCCAGATATCTCAGCCTCAATTTCATTCATCAGCTTCATTGCTTCGATGATACAGACTGTTTGACCGCTGCGGACGCGATCGCCCACTTCCACAAATACTGGTTCACTAGGTGCGGGGGCACGATAAAACGTTCCTACCATTGGAGAAGGCACTTCTACCAATCTCTTATCAATCTTTGGAGGAGAATTTACTGACACTTGCACTCCAGAACTTGCTACAGCAGTTTCCGTGACGCGACTTGTCCCTACTTCCGGCATCAAAGGTGGTGCTGTCTGTGTTCCAATTGGTGGAACTGATGTCAATCCCGAACCAACCACACTACTTAACGCTGCTTGACCAACCGACACAAGATGATTGCTAACGCTAGTGGTTTTACGTACCGTTAGTTCAAAGTTCTCACTTTTGAGTGTTACTTCAGCAATATCTGTTTGTGCGATAGTTGCCAGCAGTTGGCGGATTTCATTAAAGTCCAATGGCACAGTTTTTATTACCTCGACCTGTCCGTAAATTAAGAATTTTCAGTGTGGCAGGGATTTAATCCCTATACAGGGATTGAAATCGGAATTTACTCTGGGATGAGATGAAACCTATTCCCTGCCTAGATATTTATCATCACGTGTATCAATTTTAATGCGTTCTCCTTGGGAAATAAACAAGGGAACCATTACAGTTGCACCAGTTTCCAAAGTAGCTGGTTTAGTCCCACCCGTAGCAGTGTCACCCTTTACACCTGGATCTGTTTGCACTACTTCTAACACTACAGAGTTGGGCAGTTCCACTTCTAGCACTTGTTCGCCCCAACGAATGACGTTCGCTTCCATGCCTTCTTTGAGGTATTTTACGCGATCGCCAATTTGGGCTGCGCTCAATCTGCCTTCTTCATAGGTTTCCATATCCATAAAGACGAACTCATCGCCCTCTTTATAGGTATGCTGCATCGTGCTTTTTTCCAGAGTAGCTTGCGGTACTGTTTCCCCAGCGCGGAACGTTCTTTCCACAACGCTCCCACTCTGGACATTTTTCAGTTTTGTCCGCACAAAAGCGGAACCTTTACCAGGCTTAACGTGGAGGAACTCTACCACTCGCCATACAGACCCATCTAAGACAATTGAGACACCGGGTCGAAAGTCGTTACTGGAGATCATGAAGCTTTCAAATTTTGGAAGACAATCGGCATTTATTGTACCCTTCAAGCGGAGTGTTTAGTCATTAGTCATTAAGTAATTAGTCAAGAGACTGAGTATTGGGTACTGGTGAAGAATCTTTTTAATCCTAATCTCTAGTCCCTAATCCCCAGTCCCTAATACTGTGGGAAGATGATTGATGGGTTACGCCTAGTCAACAATTTGATGCTGCATCTGAGCCATCTCATGTTTAACTTTTTAAGATCCTGGCTGAAGAACAGCCTAATGGCAATACTGTTGGTAACAATATTTTTAGGCATAAATACAGCTGGCTGGACTCCCTCGAGTAACGCCGCCCTGCCATCTGGAAATGCAATTACCGATGGCAAAGCTTTGTTAAGGTATGCACTCCCGATAGATAACAAGCCTGTGCGGGAACTGCAAGCCAGTTTAGAAGATATCTCTAACCAATTGCGGGCAAATAAGCGCTGGGGTGCTATTTCCAAAGACCTCAGCAAAGCATCCCGCGTTCTAGATAAACCTTCCCAAATCCTAGCAGCCGTTCCCGAAGACCGCCAGTCCCAAGCTCAAGCTTGGCTAGATGAATTGAAGTCTGGCGTGGATGCACTACAAGAATCGGTAAAAGTCAAAGACAAAGAACAAATTCTCCAAGGAAGAAACAAACTACTAAATCTCGTTACCCAATTAGAAGAATCAATGGTGAAGGGATTTCCCTTTGAAGTGCCTGCTGAGTATAGTAATCTACCCCAACTTAAAGGTCGTTCTACTATAGCAATTAAAACCAACAAAGGCGACCTAACTGTTGTAGTAGATGGTTACAGTGCCCCAGTTACAGCAGGTAATTTTGTAGATTTGGTGCAACGGGGTTTTTATAACGGTTTGGAATTCACTCGTTCGGAAGAATCTTATGTACTGCAAACTGGAGATCCACCAGGAAAAGATGTAGGTTTTATTGACCCACAAACGGGCAAATACCGCGCTATTCCTTTAGAAGTGTTAGTTGAAGGTGATAAAAAGCCCACTTACGGCATTACACTCGAAGATGCTGGTCGATATCTCGATATGCCAGTTTTGCCATTCTCTGCCTTTGGTGCATTAGCTATGGCACGTCCTGAAACTCAAGTCAATGGAGGTTCATCGCAAGTTTTCTTCTTTCTTTTTGAGCCAGAACTCACCCCCGCAGGACGTAACCTATTAGATGGTCGTTATGCAGTTTTTGGATATCTTACCGAAGGCAAAGAAGTTTTGGATAAACTCAAAGCAGGTGACAAAATTGAATCCGCAACTGTCGTCCAAGGAATAGAGAACTTGGTTGAGCCACAAGCAGCATAATCAATTTTGGATTTTGCAGAAAGTTGCCATAGCGAAGCGCGAGTCTTCTCCCAAGGGGAGACGCTACTCGACCGAGCGTCGGAGGGTTTCCCTCCGCAGCAAACTTTCCAAGACGGATTTTGGATTTTGGATTAATTCTAAAATCTTAAATCTTACTAACCCAGATTACCTGCATCAAACACCCACTCAACAGCGATCGCCAATTCTGGAAAAGTCCGCGATACAATCTTTTGGTTAGCAGTAAACACTGTTTCTTCGTACAATCCTTCTTCCAGCAATAACAGCGAAATCTTATTCTCTATTGGGTCTACAATCCAATACTCAGGCACTTCCAAAGCTGCATATTCAGACCGCTTATAGCGATAATCCCGTTTCACGGACTCTGGACTCACTACCTCTATAATTAATAAGGGAGGTGACTGAAATACAGCAGATAAATTAATCAATTCCCTTGCTTGTTCTAATGTCACCACACACAAATCAGTCAATCGAGACTTATTTCTCCCCGTTCTCACCCCGCTTTCCCGAAAACACAGCCAAGGTAAGCTCAAACGTTTGATTTCTGCATCTAGCGCTTGTTCGAGAAATTTAGCAATCAGGAAATGTTCAATCGTGGGTGGGTTCATTAGTTCTAATCTGCCATCCACCAATTCATAATGAAAACCATTGCCATCATCATAAGTTAAATACTCCTCAAATGTGACGTTAGTTATTGGTGTAGTGAGCATTTTAGCTAACTCCTAAACGATACCCTTATCCTAACTTTAGCTAGTTCTGAGTGAGTCAGAGGAAGCGAGAGACGCGGGGACGTAAAGGCAAAGAGAATAACTTTAGTCTTCTAAACTACTGACCACTGACTAGTGACTACTGACTAATGACTCAACAAGTTAGAGATATTGGAGAACAAGGTCTTTTAGAAAGATTACAGCGTTTTTGTCCCCCTGAAATTATTGGGGATGACGCGGCGGTGCTGATAACCGCACCAGAGCAATCTTTGGTAGTGACAACAGACTTATTGATTGATGGCGTGCATTTTAGTCATGTCACCACTTCCCCAGAAGATGCTGGTTGGCGAGCTGCTGCTGCCAATTTATCAGATTTGGCGGCAATGGGTGCTTTCCCTATTGGCATCACCGTCGGACTGGGACTCCCTGGCGATGTGAGCGTGAACTGGGTGGAGCTTTTATACCAAGGGATGACTGAATGCCTACAAAAATACAATACCCTGATTGTGGGCGGTGATGTAGTGCGATCGCCTGTGACTACTCTGGCAATTACCGCTTTTGGTCAAGCCGATCCTCATCGAATTATCCGCCGTTCGGCTGCTGTTGTGGGGGATGCGATCGTCGTTACAGGTGTTCACGGAAACTCTCACGCTGGCTTACAATTGCTCTTGCATCCAGAATTGAGACAAAACCTCAACGATGCGGAATATAATACTCTCATCAAAGCCCACCAGCGTCCACAACCGCGATTAGATGTCTTACCAATTTTATGGGAAATTGTAGAGACATTACATGTAACGTCTCTTCACCCCGTCGCTGGGATGGACAGCAGCGATGGCTTAGCAGACGCCATTTTACAAATCTGTCGCGCTAGTGGTGTTGGCGCTGTCCTAGAACACAGGCAAATTCCCTTTCCAAAAACTTTTGACAGCTGGCTGACAGAAGAACAAGCGTTGGAATATGCACTTTATGGTGGCGAAGACTTTGAATTAGTCCTATGCTTACCTAAAGAACTTGCAGATGTATTAGTGCAACACCTTGGCCAAGGCGCAGCTATTGTCGGAACTATCACAGTGGGATCAAAAGTACTCTTACACGATAAACATCAAAAATTCCCTGACCGAGTTCTGAGTCTCAGCCAGGGATTTCAACATTTCAGTCAATAGTCCATAGTCAAAAGATTAGTTTTCAGAGCTTAACTATTCTCTATTGACTAATGACCATTGATAAAGGACAAATTATTGCCACTTTTCAGCTACTAGTTCAGCCAAATCCAAGACTCGCTGGCTGTAGCCCCATTCGTTGTCGTACCATGCCATGACTTTCACTAGGTCACTGCCCATAACCAAAGTCAAGCTGGCATCAACAATTGAAGAAGCGTCAGTACCTTGATAATCTGACGATACCAGTTGTAGTTCGCTGTAGTCCAAAATCCCTTTCAGTGGGCCTTCAGAGGCATCTTTGAGAGCTTGATTAACTTCTTCAGTAATAGTACGCTTCTCAACCTGAACCACGAAATCTACCATTGAAACGTTCGGGGTAGGTACGCGCAAGGCAACACCATTCAACTTGCCTTTGAGGTCTGGGATTACCAGCGCCACTGCTTTTGCCGCACCGGTGGAGGTGGGCACAATGTTAATGGCTGCTGCCCTGGCCCGTCGTAAATCCCGGTGAGAAGCGTCTAGCAAGCGCTGGTCACCGGTGTAGCTATGGGTGGTCGTCATCGTGCCTTTGATGATCCCGAATTTATCGTTCAACACCTTGGCGATGGGAGCTAAGCAGTTGGTTGTACAGCTAGCATTGCTAATAATGTGATGTTTGTTGTGGTCATAATCGTGATGATTCACGCCAACCACAAAAGTACCATCCTCATTTTTACCAGGAGCGGTGATTAGAACCTTCTTGGCTCCAGCATTCACGTGCTTTAATGCACCTTCCTTGCTGGTAAACACACCCGTTGCTTCGATAATCAGGTCAATTTCCCAATCTTTCCAGGGCAAGTTTTCTGGATTGCGGTCAGATACGCACTTAACGGTCTTACCGTTAATGATGATAGAGTTATCATCGGCAGTAATGTCAACATCCTTTAACTTCCCTAGCATCGAGTCATACTTCAGGAGGTGAGCATTCGTTCTAGGGTCTGATGTGTCATTAATAGCGACAAGATCGATATTGCTATTTTCTCTGCCCACCCAGCAGCGTGCAAAGTTACGCCCGATGCGCCCGAAACCGTTGATTGCGACTCTAATCACAGTGTCTTGCCCTCTGTATTTATGCCTATAAGTTGATATCTTTGACCCCAATCATATCGCAAAGGGGGATTATTATTAACCATAAAGTGCTGGATCTATAAAAAAACACACATTTTATTCAGGATTATCTGAGTAGAGGTTGTGGGCGGTGATGTAGACTCTAACTGGTTCTGGGACTAAATAACGAATGGCGTTGATGGAGTCATCGCGGCAAAGTTGACGAATTAGACTTGACGAAACTCCTAGTAAGGGTATATTCAGGAATTGCCAGTGAATAGAGTATGACTTTTCTCTCAGTTGTTGCTCTATTTGCTTGCAGATGAACTCGCTTTGAGTTATATTCTCACCACCGAGCAGTCGGGGTGCGATTAACCAATCACACATTTGTGCTAGTTCGTGTCCCCGATACCAACGGGGTAAGGTTTGGAAGGTATCCAAACCCACGATCCAGTACCAATGAGTATTTGGGTAAACAGCAGATAAGTCGATCAAAGTGTCGATCGCATAAGAATTCCCACGATTTTCCTCCAATAGTGAGACCGTAAACCCTGGGTTTTCTCTTGTAGCTAGTTGTAGCATTTCCACCCGATGCTCAAACAAAGCTGCTTTCTTGTGAGGAGGATTTCGTGATGGCACCCAAATGACCTTTTCTAAGGGTACTTGGTGCAAAGCTCTTTGGGCTACGAACAGGTGTCCCCAATGAACAGGATCGAATGTGCCGCCAAAAATTGCTAATTGTTGCATCCAGTTATGCCCTGGCTTTATGCAATTGAGAAATAGTTGCACTACCAAAGTACTATAGTACGCAATTCATGCCTTGGCTTGATGAAATTTAAAAGCAGTTTTGCTAAGAATTTACTATTGTAACCGATACTAGTGAGGAATCCCAAAAGATGTATTTCACATTACAAGAATTTCTTTCCCGATGTAGCGAAAATTTTCAGAATAATCTTAAAAACAGTTCAAAAATAGCAAAAACCTCCAACCAAGGTAAAATCATTCTCAACCAGCGAAACAACTGTAAAAAATCAACTCTCTAGCAAGAATAAACATGATACAGGAGCAGTTACGGTAAAAATCAAATTCCTGTTATGATACGCGTGTCATTTGTGATTTATGGTGTGGTGTGGTGTAAGAGGAGTAATAAATGAGTAATTCTGTAGATTTTGGCGGCAGACCATTTCATTTTATCGGGATCGGCGGCATAGGCATGTCTGCTCTGGCTTATTTACTGGTAAAGCGCAATCTACCAGTTTCCGGATCGGATATTCGTCCTAATCACATTACCCGACATTTAGAAGCGATTGGATCTCATATTTTTGCTAAACAAGAAGCTAGCAATTTTGATTTCTTTCGCTCAAAAGTAGCTACTCATGGAGTAGGATTAAATACTAAAGTAGAATTAACTGCGACAGAACAGGCAAAACTGCCGCAAGTAATTTGTTCAACAGCAATTAACAAAAGTAATTTGGAGTACGAAGCAGCTATAGAATTAGGCTGTCCAATTTTCCATCGTTCAGATGTTCTAGCTGCTTTAATTGCTGATTATCATAGCATCGCAGTAGCAGGCACTCATGGCAAAACCACCACGAGTTGCATGATTGGTTACATGCTACTGCAAGCTGGTTTAGACCCGACGATTCTTGTAGGTGGCGAAGTAAATGCTTGGGAAGGCAATGCTCGCTCAGGGAAAAGTCGGTATTTGGTAGCTGAGGCAGATGAATCAGATGGTTCTTTGGTAAAACATGCACCTGAGATTGGCATTATTACTAATATCGAACTGGATCATCCCGACCACTACGACACATTAGAGGAAGTTGTTGACACGTTCCAACAATTTGCTGCTGGTTGTAAAACCTTAATAGGTAGCATTGATTGTGCAACAGTACGCGATCGGCTAAAACCAACAATCAGCTATAGCCTACACTCAGACACTGATGCTGACTACACTGTTACTAATGTTGACTATCGAGCTGATGGGACAACAGCTCTGGTTTGGGAACATGGCAAAGCCTTGGGCGTATTGAAACTACGGCTGCTTAGTCGGCATAATCTGAGTAATGCTCTAGCAGCAGTAGCTGTTGGTCGGGTCTTAGGTTTAGAATTTGGAGAAATTGCCAAAGGCATTGCTACTTTTGAAGGAGCAAGAAGGCGCTTTGAGTTCCGGGGTGAAGTTGCTGGCATTACTTTCATTGATGACTACGCTCACCATCCGAGTGAGATTCGCGCTACTCTCGCTGCTGCACGCTTACAAGCAAGACCAGGGCAAAGAGTGGTAGCTATCTTCCAACCTCATCGTTATAGCCGTACACTGACCTTTTTAGAAGAGTTTGCCGAATCTTTTGCACATGCCGATCTAGTTGTGCTGACTGACATTTATAGTGCAGGCGAACCAAATTTGGGTCAAATTAGCGGCGAACAGTTGGCGATAGAAATTGCCAAACAGCACTCACAGGTAGTTTATCAGCCAACTTTACCTTTGGTAAGCGAGTTCTTGCTACAAACGCTAAGCTCTGGAGACTTAGCGCTGTTTCTGGGTGCTGGGAATTTAAATCAGGTAATTCCGGAAGTAATTACAACACTTTGTGAACCTGAACCTGCTACAGCCACATCTTAATTGAAGACATTAACAGAGGTTGATTCTCTCAACCAAATGACAATCTGGCCATAGTTTTATCGATTCACACCATTGCTGTATTTTTACGGCAGATAAATGTAAAATTTCACAAATCGACGTAAAAATGAAAATCTCCCAGGCAGATGGAAACGTCTGCACAGTTTCGACTACACATAAACACAAAACAGTTAATTCAGGCGAAAGTAAAATAATTTACTTAGAAGGCACTGATTGTGCAATCAAGTCCCAGGCTTCATTATCCGCATATACTTCATATAGAGTTGGGGGAGCAGCGGAATGGTACGTTGCTCCCCGCAATTTAGAAGCTCTGCAAGCAAGCCTTGAGTATGCAAAAGAACATGAATTGCCAGTAACAACACTAGGAGCAGGCTCTAACCTGTTGGTCAGCGATCGCGGTATAGCAGGCTTAGTCATCTCGACTCGGCATCTGCGTCATAGCTATTTTGACCCACAAACGGGTCAATTGACCGTCGCTGCCGGAGAATCAATTCCCAGCTTAGCATGGGAAGCAGCACAACTAGGATGGGAAGGATTGGAGTGGGCTGTTGGTATCCCCGGAACAGTTGGGGGTGCTGTCGTGATGAATGCGGGGGCACACAATAGCTGTATCGCAGATATGTTAGTTAGCGCCCAGCTACTTTTACCCGACGGTACACTAACAACCCTCACCCCTGCCGAGATAGGTTACAGCTACCGGACTTCATCACTACAAGGCAGCGATCGCATCGTCACCCAAGCTACCTTTCAGCTACAACCAGGTGCCGATCCAGCCCAAGTTTTGGCGGCAACCAAACAACACAAACAGCATCGGCTAACTACTCAACCCTACAATTTCCCCAGTTGCGGCAGTGTTTTCCGTAATCCTAAGCCTTATGCTGCTGGATGGTTGATCGAACAAACTGGTCTAAAAGGCTACCAAATTGGTGGCGCGCAAGTTGCACAACTTCACGCCAATTTTATCGTCAACCGTGGTGGAGCTAAGGCTAGTGATATCTTCTGTCTTATCCGTCATATTCAGCACCAAGTACAAGAAAATTGGTCGATTTTATTAGAGCCAGAAGTCAAAATGCTCGGAGAGTTTCAAGCAGCGTGTTAAATGACTGGGGACTGAGGACTAGGGACTGGGAGTGGGAAAATCTTTCCCCATACTTAGTATCCAGTACCCAATACCCAGTCCCCATACCTCGCATTAATTATTGGTAATAAAACAGGCAAATTACCGACCGCATCTATAATTGAATTTGACTTGTTATTCAACGCAAACACGGACAATCAATTATGACAGGAAAAGGACAAGGATTTGGCTTTGGTTTAGGAAAAATGAAAGAACTAGCCGAAGCTTTCAAAAAAGCTCAGCAAGTTCAAGAAGGCGCAAAGCGACTCCAAGAAGAATTAGAGCAAATGGAGATTCAGGGAGAGTCCGGTGGTGGTCTAGTTAAGGTGATTGTTAGCGGGAACCAAGAACCGAAGCGAGTGGAAATTTCTCCAGAAGCCCTAGCACAAGGAGCAGAAATACTTTCGGATCTTGTGACAGCGGCAATGAAAAATGCCTATGAAAAGTCTACAGCAACAATGCGGGAACGTATGGAAGACTTAACCAGTGGACTGGAACTGCCTGGATTTTAGTCAATAGTCAATAGTCAATAGTCAAAAACCATTAGACTATGGACTGTGGACTGTGGACTATTGACTTTTGACAAGTTTAAAAAATATTTATGCCTTACAAGCTGCTGTTTGTCTGCCTGGGAAACATCTGCCGCTCACCATCGGCAGAAAACATTATGAATCATCTAATTGACCAGGCTGGCTTGAGCGAACATATCCTCTGTGACTCTGCTGGTACATCTAGCTATCACATTGATAGCCCACCCGATCAACGGATGAGTGCTGCGGCTACTACAAAGTTAGGAATTAAACTGCGTGGTCGTGCCCGCCAGTTTCAAAAATCAGACTTTCAGAGCTTTGATGTGATTTTGGCGATGGATCTAGAGAATTTTGAGGATATCCTTGCTCTTGACCCAACAGGGCAACATCACGACAAAGTTTTCTTAATGTGTGAATTTTGCTCTCGACACACCCTTAAGGAAGTTCCAGACCCCTACTACGGTGGCGTAGAAGGTTTTAATCAAGTGATTGACTTGCTTATTGATGCTTGTGAAGGTCTACTCCAACATATTACCAGTCAGCAATCAATAGCTTAAATTCAAGAGTTATGAGCAATCTTTTCTCACACTAATTTCTATACAGGCGCTGCGGCCTTGTGGTTTTCCAAAATCCTAACTTTTTATTTTTATTCTACTAGACCATGCTTCATTGCAAAACGCACTAGTTCTGCTCGGTTGCTAGTTTCGGTCTTCCTCAATAAACTACTAACGTACTTTTCTACTGTTCGCGGACTCAAGTGTAGCTGTTGACCCATTTCAGCGTTAGACAGACCGTGAGTCAAAAGTTCTAGGACTTCCTGTTCTCTGGAAGTCAGAGATGACAGCAGTTGAGATTTCTGAACATGAGTGAATAAAGATTGATGAGCATCTACGGCTTTTGTTGGGGTGGCACTGCCCACACGATCTTTATGAGAAAAGCGGTACTCAGATTGAATGATTTGCGCTCGTTCTAGAAGATTGCGAATTGCTGCTGCTAACTCTTCTAATTCAAATGGCTTAGGCAAATATAAATCGCAGCCTGACTGATAGCCCAGAATTCTTTCCTGAGTCTTGGTGCGTGCTGTTAATAAAATTACAGGTAACAACCGGAACGCTGGTTGTTGACGTACCCGGCGTACCAGTTCATAGCCGTTCATTCGTGGCATAACAATATCCGTAACAATTAAATCAGGATGATACTCATCCACCATCACCAAAGCCTCTTGACCATCATTAGCTGTGATTACCGAGTAGCCAGACAACTCAAGATAATCGCTAATAGATAGACGAGTGCCCAGATCGTCATCCACTACAAGGA
The DNA here is from genome assembly GCF_034531165.2 of Dendronalium sp. ChiSLP03b. NCBI lineage: Bacteria > Bacillati > Cyanobacteriota > Cyanophyceae > Nostocales > Nostocaceae > Dendronalium > Dendronalium sp. ChiSLP03b. The sequence goes on from NZ_JAVRBR020000013.1 coordinate 44,418, forward strand.
TCGTCAAGGGCATGGACAATACACCCCTAGCATTTTTTTTACTCAGAAATTTGCTTCTACAAGCTCCACTAGTGAACACAGGCAATAAATAGTGTTCTTATGTTTCATACTATGACAGGATTACCGACTAATGACTGCCTGAGGGTGAATTTATAAAGAAAATCTTAAATCTTTAGGAAGGGTTCACGAAGTTTATTGTACCTTCGATTTCTAGTACTGGGAAGGTACATAGAGTTTTGTAATTTTTAACAACCTACCAATAATACAGAGCCATTACTCACCCTAATATAAATTAATATTTCTTTAATAAATAATCTTCTAGGGACTAAAGTTGCTGGCAAACTTTCAATTGAGAACTGGGAAAAGCTAAATTAATAGGATAACACTGATATGTAGTTAAGCATTTATAGTGGTTAAATATCCCTCTATAAGTTCACAACCTAGTCCCAACGATTTTTTAAGCAAATTTAACGCAAGCAAAATTCTCAATGAGTGACAAGAGCGAAAGTTATAAAGTTATTAGCGACAACCGTCAAGCCCGTTATTTGTATGAAATCCTGGAAACTTATGAAGTTGGAATTCAGTTGACAGGAACTGAAGTCAAGTCAATCCGAGCGGGTAAAGTTAATCTTCAAGATGGTTATGCTTTGATTCGCGATGGTGAAGCATGGCTGATCAACGTGCATATCTCTCCTTATAACGCCAGTGGACAATATTTTAATCATGAACCGCGCCGCACGCGAAAGCTGTTGCTGCATCGCCAGGAAATCCGTAAGCTCACTGGCAAGGTGGAACAGCAGGGTTTAACATTAATACCTTTGAAGATGTACCTCAAGCGAGGCTGGGTAAAGGTGAGTATAGCTTTGGGCAAAGGCAAAAAGCTTCACGACAAGCGAGAAGACCTTAAACGACGGCAAGATCAGCGTGATATTCAACGGGCAATGAAAAATTATTGAGTATAAGTGTGACTCAACTACCACAACAGAGTGAGGAATTGACTGAAGTAGAAACCATGTTGTATATCTTCAGCGTGAGTTGAGAAATCCGGGTTTATAGCCGCAGATTGATTTGGCTCATTTTGGGACTCGTTACAGTGGTGAATAGCTTTGCAAGGGATGAGGAACTTTCACCATGACACGTAATTTTACAGCATCTGTTGGCGCTGCTGTTCTCACCTTGAGTATGGCAATGCCGTTGACACTACCTGCGAAAGCTCAAGTTACTAATCCATCTAGAACCGACACTGTTCCGAGGACAACAACTTACGATCGCCGTGATAATTTTGATTGGGGTTGGTTGGGATTAATTGGTCTATTAGGTTTAGCTGGTTTATCAGGTAGAAAACGTAACGATGAACCTACCCGTTATCGTGACCCCAATGCTCCTGGGGCCACTACTTACAGAGACTAAGCAATTCAAAATTGACACCTTGAAAGTGTCAATTTCCACGGATGAAATTGGAAGTTACCGTCACAGTGCTTGGGCACTTGACGGTGATTGTCCACTTAATTCACCGACTTTAGTTTGCCGCAGGCTGTGGGTCTGGTGAATTTTGTTCTGGAGATTGGTTTTGATTCAAAGGTGTCCAGTAACTGGCAATTAAGGCAACCATGAACCACCAGAGAGTATTGACCTCGGGGCGAAACCAGATAGTATCCACTGTGCCGTGAGCCAGCATACCGAGTAAAGTGGCAAACGCTCCAATTAACCAAAATCCCTCTACGTTTCTCGATTGTCGCAATCTTCGTAGTTGCAGCAATGCACTATTAAAAGTCACAATTATCAGCCAAAGGAAACAAGCTAAACCAACAAAGCCAGTTTCTACAGCTACCTCTAGAAAAATCGAATAGGCACTCAAAGCAGTATAACGAGGATGTTGGTAAAGCGGGTAGACTTTATTAAAAGCGCTGTGACCAGGACCAATACCAATAATAGGGCGATCGCGAATCATTTCGAAGACAGCTTCCCAGACATTCCTACGAAAATTATTACTGCTATCTTGGCGATCGGCAAAAATGCTGAAAACCCGTAGGCGTACTGGCTCTACAAATATCACGGCTAGCACTAGTATCCCCAGCAAACCTCCCAAGATAATTGGTAGCGACCAAGTGCGCCAAAAAGGAGGCATTTGCACACTCCACCAATAAACTAGCAATGCCATCACAGTTAAAATTGCCACTAATAGCCCAATCCAACCACCACGACTAAAAGTCAAAACCAAGCAGGCACTATTAACAATTACCATTGTCAATGCTAAAGCTTTCTTAATCCAGCTTTGCCATACAAAAACTGCGACGAAGCTTAAAACTACAGCTGGTACTAGATATCCAGCCAATAAGTTGGGATTACCTAAATAACTGTAAACCCTTGTTGTCTTAGACAGAGGAGATTCAGGGTCTACCCAAGTTGCCAGTGCTGTGGCTCCAAAAAACCACTGGCGCAAGCCATATATACTCACAATTAGCGACACATGAAGGTAGAGAGTAATAATCCAAGACCGTAGGCGGGGCGACCTCAGTACTCTGGCACAAAGGGCAAATAACAGCAAATATAGGGTCAAAGTTAGGAAATCGCTCAATGCTGCCTTTTTCACTGGTGACAATGCTGTGGCTATAGCGGCGATTCCCCAGTAGAGAAATACTAGCAGGTGAATAGGGGTGAATAAGGGAGCATATGCTGGCGCTGGTTCATCAGACAAAGTCAACAGCAGCCAAAATCCTACACAAGCTACCAACAAAACTCCTACAAGAGAACTGGAAACAAAAGGGGCAAGAGCATACACCAAGCTCAGTAAAGCAGTCGCTATTATATCCCCCGACTGTATGAAGAAACTGCTTTGCCGCCAAGAGTGTAACAACCCAACCAAACGGTGCAGGTAGCTAGTAGCAAGATATGCTTTGAGCGGTAAATAAGATAAGGTAAATCGTTGCCAGACTAAATTCATAAAACACGCTGTGAACAATTAGCACGCCCGCGCAGAACCTGGACTTAATCATAATGCGGGTAATGATAAAAGTAATAGCGCAGATTGCAAATTAATAATTGGTAGTTGGACAAAGGTACGAGGCAGAAAGCAGGAGTTAGGAGGTAGCCTCAATGAACTTCATACACCAGCAAGCATGAAAATGCCAAGTGAGTTTTATCTATATAGATACTCATCGAAGAAGTATTTTCAAGGGAGATACCCATGGGCACTTGCCCCCAATGAGGCCATAAAAATATCTCCTACCCAGTCAACATTCATCCGTCATCCGTCCCCATTTTCAAGATAGAAAGCAATTGCTTAAACGCAACGGCACTTCCTACCCTTCGGGTTCTCTGTTCGCGCTAGCGGCGACCTAGGACAAGGAGTACGGGAAGTAGCCTAACGGAGTGCCTTAGAAACCTGTGCAACGCAACATCTCCCCAACGCAGTGGCTCCAAAATCTCAAATTCAAAATTCCTATCAGATATCGCTTTCTGGCGAGGCAGTAGCAACTTGTAGTGGCAAAGAAAGTACATAGCGATGTCCAGATTCTGGCGAACCTTGAATCGAAATTTGTCCCCCATGTAACTCTGCTAGATGACAGCTAAGCAACAGACCCAAGCGTTCGCGTGACAAATTATCGTTGTACTTAGCTAAATCCATATCAGTAGATATAGTAAACGCATCTGAGTCGGAAACACCCAAGTTTTGTGACTTCTCTAATGCGATTGGCCAGATATTTGAGTCTTCTTGATTTTCTGAACGAGTAGTGCAGGTTGCTGTTTCACCTGTAAGCTCAAGCAGGGATAAGGGATTAAGCCGGAAATATGGGTCAACCTCTGTTATGCCATCTCCTAGCCAGGGATGGGAAACCCAAATAGTAATATTGAGCGTATTTTCCTTATAAGAGACATGAATGCGAACAATGCTGCCTGTAGCAGAAAGTTGAATTACGCTGAAAACCAAATGATATAGAATTTGCCGCACTTTGTCTTTATCCAAGGGCCAAATTCGACTGCGTCCTGGTTCTATGGACAAGCGGATGTCTTGCTCGCGGCGGTTAGCAGCTTCTTCTAGCGTATTGATAGCTTGTTGACACAGCATTTCAATATCTACAGGAACTAAATTCAGCACAGCTGCGTTTTCATCTATTGCTCCTAGTTCGGTAATTTCGTTGACTAAAGAGAGTAAATATCGGCCACTATGTTGGATAATTTCTAAATATTCTCTTTGTTTAGTTGTCAACGGCCCATATATCTCACGTCCTAAGACACTAGCCATACCCAACACAGATGTTAAGGGTGTACGTAACTCCTGAGTAAGCTGCTCCAAAAGTTCTAGTTTCAGTTGCTTAGTAGAAACAGATTCTTTTTCCAAAGCAGGTGGGGTAACTTTAATGTCGCTATGATGGCTATCACTGAGTGTCAAGGCAGGAGCGCTCTTGAAAGTGGTTGTTTCCGCTCTACCTTGCAACAGTCGGTTGCGCTCAAATTCACTCATGCTCCAACGAGCTATTATTTGCAAAAACTCAATGTCCCGAGTTGTGAAGTTGCGCGGCACTAAATCCATTACTGCTAATGCACCTAAGCAATGCCCTGAAGCATCAATCAGTGGCGCTCCTAAGTAAGCGCGGATGCCATATTCCTGTACTAACTTGCTAGTAGCGAGTATTGGATCTGTAAGTTTTTGCGTATCATTAATGACAACTATTTGAAAATTCTCTACTACCTGCGCGCAAAAAGATTCCCGGCGTAATAGTTGACGGCTTTGCGCCAGATGATTCATTAACCCTAACCTAGATAAACCTACTGCTGACTTGAACCAGTGGCGTTCTTGATCTACAAATCCCAAGATGGAAATCGGCGCTTCCAAAAAATGGGCAGCAGTTTGAGTGGCTTCTTCAAAGACTGGTATTGTTTCTGCTTGCCGCAAACCTAACTCGGAGAGTACTTTGAGGCGTTGCTGTTCTCTTGTTTCCTGGGAAGCCCAACCATCCTTTAGGGAAAATAATTTGTTTTCAGGCTCTACCATTGCCACCGCTACCTTGATAATTGCTCGATATTGTAATTTTTATAACCGCTGTTTCCGGGTTATGATTTTCTATCTTTAAGCATTCCCCAATTTAGCTACCGACAAACAATTTTGGAACAAAAATTTTGTATTACTTCCCTAAATAGGGGGTGCGATCGCTTACTAGTTCTTAGTCACTGGTGCTGAAGCTCTTACTTAAGCCTAGTGTAACCAATATTGCCTAAGGTTTTACTACTATACAAAGTTAGTTTCAAATGCGACTAGGGTACTATAACGCTAATGATAGATTAAAAAGCTTATGTCATTCTCCGGTTATGTAACAAATAAGAATTTTTGGTCTGTACGCTTAATCTTGACTTGCTTAAAATTACTGTATAACTCCAAAAATAAAGTATTTTATTTTTAAGTATAAAAACTGAGGTTCTTTTTTATAAAGGCTGGCTCGATTTAATTAATTTTTACTTCAAATTAAATATTTACTAACAAAATTAATGGACATTTTAATTGATTATCAGATTGCATTTTCAATAATTAAAGTCATTTAGAACTCATTAAAATTATATAAGCACCTATGAAGTAAATTTATTTTTCAGGATATTATTCATTTTTGTTGCATAAAAATAGTTTATTGGAGAACCAAGATGATACTCCATAAAATTATAATTCTTGCTAAAAAAATAACAATCACTAATTAAAAATGCTTTGTTTAAGCGTTTGATAACTATTTAAAAAAATCATAATTAGAAAAATATCAAAAATTCATTAATATTTCATATTTAGTATTTGTATAAATTTTATTGTTAAGTCATAAATGGATTGTGATGGTAGTAAACAAAGTTTTAATATATAATCCCGAGGCTAACTGGCAATGAATCAAATGACTGTGAGAATTCCTTTTGTAGACCTTAAGTCACAGCACCAGCCAATTCAAACTCAACTAAAAGAAGCAATTCATGCCATATTGGAACAGGGAGATTTTATTTTAGGGCGGGCACTTTCAGATTTTGAAGCAGCATTTGCAGCTGCCTCTGGCACAAAATATGGTGTGGGTGTTGCTTCTGGTACTGATGCGATCGCCCTCGGTTTGCAAGCCTGCAATATTGGTTCTGGCGATGAAGTGATTTTACCAGCTAATACTTTTGTCGCAACATTAATTGGGGTGCTACGTGCTGGGGCAAAGCCTATTCTTGTAGATTGCGATCCCCAAACAGCTTTAATTGACTTAGAGGCAGCCGCCAAGGCAATTACGCCTCAGACCAAAGCAATTATTCCTGTCCATTTATATGGTCAAATGGTATCGCCACGACAGTTATTAGACTTTGCCAATACCTATAAATTGTTAATTTTTGAAGATGCGGCACAGGCACACCTAGCCGAAAGAGATGGATATCGAGCTGGTTCAGTGGGAATAGCAGCAGCTTTTAGTTTTTATCCCAGCAAGAATTTAGGGGCATTTGGTGATGGCGGGATGCTATTGACGCGAGATTCAGATGTAGCCCAGAAGATGGTGCGCTTGCGAAATTACGGTGCATCCCAAAAGTATTTTCATGTTGAATCAGGTACGAACAGTCGTTTGGATACATTACAAGCGGCAGTTTTACTAGAAAAATTACCATATTTGCCAGAGTGGAATCGCGATCGCCTGACTATCGCCCAGCAGTACGATAATGAGTTAGCACCTTTAGCATCTGCTGGCATTATCCCCGTACAAAACCACAGCGGCTCAGGACATGTTTATCATCTTTATGTCATTAAAGTTGATGAATCTTGTTTCATAGAACGCCAGCAAATCCAAGATAAATTAGCAGCAGAGGGAATTCAAACGGGCATTCACTACCCAATTCCCTGTCATCTTCAGCCAGCATTCACCTACTTAGGCTATCAACAAGGAGACTTTCCCCACTCAGAAAAGCTGGCAAAGCAAATATTATCTTTACCGATGTATCCTGGTTTGAGCAGTAGCCAAACCAAAGAAGTTGCATTGGCGATCGCTAGTGTAGTCTCAACTAGTTTACGCTCAGAGAGCCAGTCTTCTGCCCCAATTGGGAGTAAGGCAGCATGAATTAAAGACTAGCCCTTTCAAGAGAGAAAAAAAGAGATTTTTCGATTCACCTTGAAAGGACTAGAGTTAAAGACTTATGCTACAGACCAATCGCATTCGCCCTTAGAAGCGAACAACAGTTGTTGTGTACTGTAATTTACATTACAGTCTTTAATTAAGTTAGGTCAACATTAAAAAACATCAAACCGACACCAGGAATTCAGGAGCAAAGAGACAGAATAAAGGTTTTTCCTACTGACTTCTGACTCCTGACTTCTGACTTTTGACTAACCCTGGAAATTATGGCACTTCAGCAACAGCTTAGAAACAGAAATGCGGCACAATTATTGAGCATAGCCATTTTAGGCGTTTTGGTGCTGCTCTATGCTCCTATCTTGCTCCACTGGCTGGATGGTTGGCTGCACAAAAGTATCAGTATAGAACACGAATATTTTAGTCACGGTATTATCGGCTTACCGTTTGCCGCTTATTTAATCTGGCTTAACCGGAAAAAGTGGCAACGTCTACCAGATAACACCCATCCTTTGGGCGGTATTTTACTCTTTGTAGGGGGAATTTTTTATCTTAGCGGTGTCCCAGAGTGGGTTAACGTTTCTTTCCCCACCATACTGGCAGGATTATGCTTATGGTTTAAGGGCTTACCGGGCTTCCGATTACAAGGATTTCCGCTGCTGCTAGTATTTCTAGCAACCCCAACAGCAGTACCTTACCTGATTGCTCCCTATACCTTGCCTCTACAAAACTTCATCGCAGGTACGGCAGGCTTCATCCTAAATCAGTTTGGCATGGAAGTAACTGTCGATGAGATGAACATATACGTTGGCGGACGGATTGTAGAAGTTGCGCCCTATTGTGCAGGGCTAAAAATGTTGTTTACAACTCTCTACGTCAGCTTAATGTTACTTTATTGGACTAGTGCTTTATCTTCACGCCGTACCACTGCTTGGTTTTTATCTATTGCCGTCGTCATTAGCGTTAGTGCAAATATTGTTCGTAACACTTTACTGACTTTCTTTCACGGCACAGGTCAAGAAACCGCTTTTAAATGGCTGCATGAGGGATGGGGTGGCGATCTCTACTCTGCTTGTATGCTGCTGTTATTAGTACCTCTGCTAAATCGAATTAATAGTCATTTCTCAGTAGTTTCAGAAGAAACTCAACAAGAGTCAGGAGTGAGGAGTAAGGAGTAAGGGACTTCCAAATAAAAAATATCCGATCGCTTTTGAAACTGAGGAGGCTGGGGGAGAAGAATTTCAATAGTAGTGTTGCATACAGGAATTGGATAATTTATTTTTTGGAGTCCCCTTAGTTGTCAGTTGTCATTTATTATTAGTCTTCCTCATCTCCCTCTGCTCTCCCTGCTCCTTCATGCCTCTACCAAAACATGTAGTATAAGGATAGATTGTCAATATTACTGAACTCAGGGTGTTATTCTTTCAAGTAAAATTTTGCGTAAATATTGCAATTTTTACTAATGATTTCCTTATCTAAGTTTCTCAAGGAAAAGCAATGGACTTATGTGGCAGTGCTTTTGTTATTGCTACTACTGTTGATAATAGGAGGGGTTCCTGGATATCTGACAGGGCGTTGGCAATGGAAACAACCGCCACCTGTGACCAGCCTTAAGGAATTGAAACAGATACGTAAAACTGGATTAACTCTTCCTGGTTGGCAAACTATTGAACAAGCAGAACAACCAATTGGCGAACACAAATGGTCGTTACAAATACTTAAGAAAGCAGATTCGCAAAACCAAGCAATACTGCTTTTGTTACCACAAAACGGGCCGATGGATCAACCTGAGGTGGAGTGGACTGAGGTTAACGGTTGGGGAAAGTCTCGCTGGGGAAAATGGGACATAGCTCAATATCGTTCTGCTGGATTAACTGTTAAATACCCATCATCGGGGCCAAGTGTTGAAACTAAAGTAGAAGCTAGGTTTTTTCGCGTTTCTACAAGACAGGAAACCTTTGCTGCCTTGCAATGGTATGCGCTACCAGACGGCGGACATACATCACCTATACGCTGGTTCTTGGCAGATCAAGTGGCACAATGGCATAAGCATCGTACTCCTTGGGTAGCCGTGAGTATTCTCATTCCCATGGAGCCTTTAGGCCAGGTGGAAACTGCTTGGCCTTTAGCTCAGTCTCTTGGTGAAACAGTGCAAGCTACATTGATGGCAGGCCCTTTAGCAAGCACTTCAAGAGTGCATTGAAATACAGAGAATATCACGAAAATACAAAGGCGATCGCAAATATGCTGTGTGAGTTGGAAGTTAGCTTCATCCTCAAGTGCAAAGTTAAAAGCGGCACAACAAAAAGAGACATTAAAGATACTTCCAAAGTAAAATAACGATTCGGCGGGTTAAATTCTGAATTCAGCTTTACTGCATTGATGTTTATATTTTCCAGTTTTCATATGCGTGTATTCAGCGCCCTGTGTTTTCTCAGTTTTCAGGTAGGTGTTTTCTTGACAGCTACTGCCCAAACTGTTATTGCTCAGCCTCTACCATCTTCAGGAGCGCCACAACCCTCTTCATTCCCGCCAAGTGTTTTCCCAGAGCAATCTCCAGGGCAAATACCTTCACCCCCAGCAATTACCAACGTTGTATCTCCAGATGTCAATGAAGAATCTCCCCAACTCAACCGCTATCTCTTAGGGCCAGGAGATGTCATTGGTGTTGTATTTCAACGCTCTACTGGTGCTTACCGTTTAGGATCGGGAGACATCATCACCGTTACGGTTCAACGGTTTCCAGACTTAAGTTTTCAAGCTCAAGTTAATCCAGAAGGCAACATTACTGCGCCACTACTTGGCACAGTGTCGCTGCAAGGTTTAACTTTGCAAGCAGCACAAGAAAAAATTCGCTTGTTGCTTAATCGTTATGTAATCGATCCCATAATAGTTTTATCTCTCACAGGGCAGCGTCCTGATTTGAGTTTTCAAGCTCAAATTGACCCAGAAGGCAATATTGTCGTGCCGCAAGTAGGAACGGTGTCCTTGAAAGGTTTGAGTTTGGAAGAAGCACAAGAAAAAATTCGCTTAAGTTTAAGTAGCGTCATGGTCGAGCCGATGTTCGCAGTGTCACTTGTATCGCCACGACCAGTTCAAGTGACAATTACTGGAGAAGTATTTAGACCAGGAATTTATCCTGTTTCCTCGGCAACACCCCGCGTCGCTGATGCTTTGCTCTCAGCTGGTGGCTCTACGATGACCGCAGATTTGCGGCAAGTGCAAGTGCGGCGGAAGTTGATGGATGGTTCTGTGATTTCACAAAATCTCGATCTGTATACAGCATTGCAAAATGGCGGTTCACAGCCTAATTTACGCCTGCAAGACGGCGATGCAATAGTTGTACCACGTCGTGAAGTTGGTACTGATGACAGTTATGACCGCAATCTAGTAGCGCGTTCATCCTTGGCTGTACCACAGATTAGAGTCCGAGTTTTAAACTACGCTGCGGGCGGAATTATTGTTCAAGCGCTGCCCAATGGTAGTACTTTCGTAGATGCTTTAGGAGGAATCAATTTAGATTCTGCTAACCTCCGCGATATTGCCTTGGTTCGCTTCGATCCGGAACGAGGTCGAGCCGTGACTCAGAAACTAGATGCCAAAAAAGCTCTTTCAGGTGATGCAACTCAAAATGTAGCACTCCAAGATAATGATGTTATTGTTGTTGGTCGGAACCTGATTACCAGAATTACTAATCTCTTCAGTACTATTACTCGACCTTTCTTCGATGTCCAAAGCTTTATCCGCTTCTTTGAATTCTTTGGCGGAGAAAGGTAGACGCGGTGAGACAGCGCTGCGGGAGGGTTTCCCTCCACAGGCGACTGCGAATCCGAAGGGGGACAAGAAGAATAAATACTAACAACTAACAACTGACAACTGACAACTGACTATCGTTTATATGTGCCTCTGCCATGACCCCACCAATTGTTAAGCGCTATCTTATTGCTTTTGAAAAGTATAAATGGATTGGATTAGCCAGCTTTGCTTTAGTTGTAGCAGGGTCAACGGTGGTGGCTATACAGCCAGAACCACCAGCTAGCTACATAGCTGATGGCGCACTTACCTACAATCGTCCACCAGTTTCTTTCTCAGCAACAGGTAGTGAAATTCAGCAACAAGGGCAAGAATTAAGCGAGCAAGTTTTGCTATCAGACCAGATCGTCGAAGCTGTATCAACAAAGGTCAATGTCAAACCAAAAACCATTGGTACAAATGTTGCTCTAAAACTACCGGAAAGAGCCAAGCCCGGGGAAGCAGCATCCACAATCATCGATTTGAAATATAAAGATACTGACCCTAAGCGTGCCCAACAGGTATTGCAGGAATTAATGCAAGCCATGATTCAGCTGAGTAGTGAGATTAATACAGGGCGATTAAAAGCAATTATTCAAAAAATTAATGAGCGTTTGCCGCAGGTGAAGTCAGAACTGCAAGCGGCTGAGAAAAAGCTAGAACAGTACGATCGCATCCAGCGACCAGCTATATTGGCAGCCGAAAATGGTAGTTTGCTGGGTGCTGTGACTGCAAGCCAAAATCAGCAACGGCAAATTCAATTTACGATTTCTGGAATTGATGCCCAAATTCGCAGTTTGCAAGAGAAGTTGGGTTTAAATGTCAACCAAGCTTATGTTTCTTCTGCTTTAAGCGCCGATCCAATTTTGGCGGAATTGCGCGGGCAAATCTACCAAACTGAAGCGCAAATTGCTTTACTGCGTAAAGATTTGCGACCCGAACACCCGACGATGATTCAGTTACAACGTCAAAAACAAGCTACCGAGGAATTATTGCAACAACGGGCTGCTGAGGTGGTAGGGGGTGGTGGTACCGCAGCACCTCTGGCTAACAACGTTACTGGTATTCGCGCCCAAAGTAGCTTAGATCCAGCGCGGCAGTCGTTAGCTAACCAGATGGTGGCTTTGCAAACCCAACGAGAGACGCTGCAACAACAATTAGCCGAGCAAATTCGCGATGAAGGAAGATTGCGATTCGAGTATTCTCAGATACCAAATAAGCAACTAGAGCGATCGCGTTTGGAACAGGAAGTTGGACTGAAAAAAGCTGTCTATGACCAAATGCAGGCAAAGCTTACCGATGCTCAGACAGCAGAAGCAGAAACCGTTAGTAGCCTCAGTGTTGCTAGAGTTCCTACTGTCATCCTTGATGCCAAAAAACCCAAGAGTGTCCCTGTCACTTTGGGGGTTGGTGGTTTCTTAGGATTGATAGTTGGTGGTGGTGTGGTATTTTTGTTGGGGTCGCTAGAAGGTACATTCAAAACCAAGGAAGATATCCGCGACAGCCTCAAGCAGCGGGAAGTTGTTCTGTTGGGAGAAATACCTTTAATGCCAGTCGATGATTTAGATGAAGAAACAGTGCCAGTGGTATTTTCTCCAGATTCTCTCTATTTAGAGTTTTATGAGAAGTTCCGCAGTAATTTGCGCCGAATGGGTGGTAATAATTTGAAGGTGTTATTGATTAGTAGCACTGGCAGCCAAGAAGGTAAGACAACGAGTGCTTATAACTTGGGTGTGGCTGCTGCGCGTGCTGGCAAAAGAACCTTAATTATTGAAACAGATTTGCGATCGCCTTCTTGTTCTTCTTCTCTAAAAGTTACTCCTGACCCTGAGGCTACCATCGAACCCCTGCGCTATTACGCCAGGTTGAGTGAGTGTATTCATTTAGTTCCTGATGTAGAAAATTTATACATCATTCCCAGTCCTGGCCCCGTGCGTCAATCCGCTGCTATTTTGGAATCCAGCGAAATGCGACGACTCATGGAGGATGTTCGCGAACGTTATGATTTAGTTCTATTAGATACTCATCCTCTAAGTTTATCTAACGATCCTTTATTGATTCAACCCTACAGCGACGGCATTGTGTTAGTAGCGCGACCGAACTATACCCAAGAAAATATGTTAGGTGAAGCGATCGATCAATTAGTTGAATCGGAATTAGGGTTGTTGGGAGTTATTATCAATGGTGCTGATATTATTGTTGCTGCGCCTCCGTCGGTTGAATCTTCAGCAAATTCATCTAAGGCAAAATCGGAAATTGAACAAGACTCAGAAGAAGTTTCGGCTAGTGCTAGTAACAACTAAATAGGAAGTCGTTTGATATAAAGTCCGCCTCATTTCTAAAACTCTCTATGTCTCTGCGCGACGGACACTTTCTTCAACAAAGGAAACCCCTGCACAGAAATGTCCTCCTCTGCGTGACATTTGATAATAACTATTTAACTAGGTGGTAAGTCTGTCACTTTTTCAGATAGCCATTTGTACCAACTATCTAATCCAGCACCTGTCTTTGCAGATACTTGAAAAATTTTAATCTGTGGATTAATTTGCTGTGCGTACTCTATGCATTTTTGCACATCAAACTCCACATAAGGCAATAAATCGATTTTAGTGAGAATCATAATCTCACTAGCACTAAACATATGAGGATATTTGATTGGCTTATCTTCTCCCTCTGTCACGGAGAGAATCACGACTTTTGCTTGTTCTCCCAAATCAAATAAAGCTGGACAGACTAAATTTCCCACATTCTCAATCATCACCACTGAGTTTAGGGGTGGATTCAGTTGTTGTAAACCCCTATCTATCATTGATGCATCGAGATGACAGCCAGTTCCAGTATTAATTTGGATAACTTTACAACCTGTTTCCCTTATTTTCTGAGCATCGTTCGTTGTTTCTTGGTCGCCTTCAATGACACTCAGGGTAAGCTGATGTTTTAAATCATTAATAGTTTGAGTTAAAAGAGTTGTTTTCCCTGCACCAGGAGAACTCATTAAATTTAAAGCAAGAATGTTTCGACCTTTGAACCAACCCCGATTTTGGGCAGCAATTAAATTGTTTTTTGCTAAAATATTTTGTTCTAAAGATATAGTTGTGTTATGAATTTTGGCATGAAGTTGTGAGACTTCGTGCTGGCGATCGCGACTATGAGAATGTGTGATGATACTACCATCTGGTAAAGTGTGAGTGTGATGATGGTGTTCAACTTCATCAACTTCTAGATTGGTAATTGTAGGTTCGCTATCATCATAACAACCGCAAGTTACACACATATTTCCTCTATTTCTATTTCTTTAATTTTCAGTTCTTCACCAGTTATTAAATTTAATTGCACGCTGCCGCATTTACAAACACCAAATGGTTTGTCTACAACAATTTCCGCACCACATTGTTGACATCGTGCTAAACCAGGAATTTCTCTAATTTCTAAAGTTGCTCCTGCTAAAACTGTGCCTTGAGTACAAATATCAAAACAAAATTGTATGGCATCAGGCATAATAGCTGAGAGTTTACCAATTTCTAATACAACTCGTCGTACTTTTTTACCTTTAGCATTTTCGGTCACGATTGCCACAATATTTTGGGTAATTCCTAATTCATGCATAAAAAATATTAGAACTTAACAAATTCGAGGCAATTGTTCGCCTACTAGCATATCTACAATACGTTCAGACCCAAAAACTGTTTTTAATAAGACAATTCCTGGAGGCGAGGAAATAACTTCGCCAATAATACAAGCATCTTTACCTGTAGGGTGAGATTTCATTGCTAATAAAACAGTGTCAGCATTCTCTTTTTCCACCACCACTACCAACTTACCTTCATTAGCTAAATATAAAGGATCTAAACCTAAAATTTCGCAAACTCCTTTGACTTCTTCACGCACTGGTATAGAGTGTTCGTGAAGACGAATTCCTACGTTAGAACTAAGGGCAAATTCATTTAAAACTGTGGCTAAACCGCCGCGTGTAGCATCCCGCATCGCATGTACTTTGGGACAAGCTTTGAGGATAGTTTCTATTAAATCATGCAACGGCTGACAGTCACTTTGAATATCAGTTTCTAATGCTAACTCTCCACGGGCAACTAAAATTGCCGCCCCATGATTGCCTAATTCACCATTAACTATAACTACATCTCCAGGTTGAATATTGTAGGCGGAAATGCTGATTTTTGTGGGGATAATGCCAATACCAGCCGTGTTAATAAATAGTTTATCGGCAGTACCACGATGCACAACTTTTGTATCACCAGTAACGATTTGTACGCCAGCTTTGTTAGCAGCTGCTTTCATGCTTTTGGCGACACGCCGTAAGGTTTCTACAGCTAGTCCTTCTTCTAAAATGACGCTACAAGTGAGATATAAGGGTTTAGCACCACTGACAGCTAAATCATTAACAGTACCATTGACAGCTAATTCTCCAATGTCACTGCCAGGAAAAAATAAAGGGTCTACAACATAAGAATCAGTGGTAAATGCCAGTCTATCTCCTTGTTGGAGAAGATTAGATAAATAAAAACTAGCTTGGTCTTCTAATTGGGAAAGAATGGGGTTATCAAAATTACTGACAAAGATATCGTCAATTAAATCGCGCATAGCTTTACCACCGCTGCCATGTGCGAGGGTGATATGCGTATCTTGTACTTTTCTCTGACGACGGCGGACTTGTTCTATTTTTTTAAATAGAGTATTTGAAGCTGAGTTATTTATAGAAAAGTCCATTGTTCAAATAGTTAAATAAAATGCATGAATGTAAGATTGTAGGGTATGTTAGTATTTCCTCAATTAACACCCTTACAATTTTTTAACTATATTTACCTGCCTGTTTCGTCATGCCTACCACGATGCCTATCGGAATGTAATAGACCACCCACTGCCCAATTTTCGCGTTCAAATTCATCAATGTGAATAGTTATCCATTCTGGTTTAGTATCTAAAGCTGAAACCAGGGCATTGGTAAGGGCTTCCACTAACTGCCGTTTTTTTTCGATGGAGTGTCCGCGGGCAATTTTGACAGTAACGAATGGCATATAATTGTACTCAAATCATAAGATAACTCACTTTAATCTTAGGTTATGGAGTTAGAGTTACTATTTGTTGTTCATCAAGTTTTTTGTTAGCAAAATTTGAGAATCTTCCGTATTTGTAATAAGCTGCACAAGCACCTTCAGAAGATACCATACAAGTACCAATGGGTGTTTCTGGCGTACAAGCTGTACCAAATACTTTACATTGCCAAGGTTTTAAAACTCCTTTGAGTATTTCTCCACATTGACAAGCTTTATGGTCGGCAACTTTACGATTAGGAATGGTAAATTTTAGTTCAGCGTCAAATTTTGCATACTCAGGATGAATTTTTAAGCCTGAAAAAGGTATATCACCTAAGCCGCGCCAATCAAAATTTTCTCGCACAATAAAAACTTTGTTCATGGCATTGATTGCCACTTGATTACCGGCTTTTTGTACTAGTCGGTTATATTGATTTTCGACTTGACAACGATTTTCTACTAACTGCTGTAACAGCATCCAAACTGATTGGAGAATATCTAAAGGTTCAAAGCCGGAGATAACAATTGGTTTATGATACCGTTGGGAAATAAATTCATAAGGGTTAGTACCAATTACCATGCTGACATGACCAGGCCCAACAAATCCATCGAGTTGCAAATCGGGATTATTTAGTAGGGCTTGGAGTGCAGGAATCACGAGGACGTGATTGCAAAACATACTAAAGTTATGAATTTTTTCGGCTGCTGCTTGCAGAATGGTAAAGGCGGTACTGGGGGCTGTGGTTTCAAAGCCTAGGGCGAAGAAGACTATTTCTTTGTTGGGGTTGTCTTTGGCAATTTGCAGGCTATCTAGGGGAGAGTACACCATGCGGATATCTGCGCCTTGTGCTTTGGCTTGTAGTAAGCTGGTTTTGGAACCGGGAACGCGCATGGTATCGCCAAATGTGGCTAGGATAACGTTATGATTTTGGGAGATAGCGATCGCATCATCTAATCTCCCTTTTGGCATGACGCATACTGGACAACCAGGCCCGTGAATTAGTTCGATGGCTTCAGGCAGAATTTCTTCGATACCGTATTTAAATATAGAATGAGTGTGTCCGCCGCACACTTCCATGATTTTGATCGGTTTTTCTAGCTGATGGCTTAGTTTTATAATTTGGCAGCGTAAAGCTTCAGCTTTTTCGGGTTCTCGGAATTCATCTACGTATTTCATGGGATGTGGAGAATAATAGATTTTGTGTATTAGTTAATTGTTTTTTAAACGAACCGCCAAGGTCGCCAAGGAAGAAGAAAAGAAGAGTTTTAATTAGTAATTGCTGCTAGTTCTTGCAATAGTTGTAATGTTTCTGCGGCTTCTTGTTCGTTAATTCGATTCATAGCAAAGCCAACGTGAACTAGTACCCAATCTCCAATACAGGCTTCGGGGGGATGTTGTTCGTCAACGATGCAGGCAATATTTACTTCGCGTTTGACACCGCCAATATTAACTATGGCTAATTTATGATTAGTGTTAGTTATTTCAATAATCTCACCGGGAATTCCTAAGCACATTTTTCTTTATCCTTGTTGAAGAGAAGCGAATCACAGATACATGAAGAAAATATTTATTAATAAGTATTAATTAATTGAGCGGCTGTAATCATGGCTTGACCTAAAGATAAACCGCCATCGTTGGCAGGAACTAAGCTATGTGTAAGTACATTAATTTCCAATGATTGTAAGTGTTTAGTAACCTGCTCTAATAAAATGCAATTTTGGAATACTCCCCCTGTAAGTACAACCCGATCGATTAGATTTTCCTGACGAAGGAGTTTAACCATTTCAACAATGGTATTTACTAAATTTTTGTGAAATTTTGCAGCTATAGTTTTTTGGGGAATCTGCTGCTGTAAGTCGTCTAATAAGCCTTGCCACATTAGGTCTGGCTCTATACAGTAAATGTTATCTAAAAAGCCCACCTCAAAATGATAATTATTCGTTTCTTTATAATTATTTAAGTTATTAATATCGACTAAAGATTCCATTTCTATGGCGGCTTGTCCTTCATAGCTACATTCTTCTAGACAAATACCAATAGCTGCTGCTACTGCATCGAATAAACGTCCTACTGATGAAACTGAGGGTGAGTTAATTCGTTTTTCGATAATTTGATTGAGAAGTTTTAGCGGTTTTTGTTTTAAAAATTTGAAAAATTCTAACTCAGTATATTGTTGTTGACAAGTATCCCAAAGTTTAGCAGCTAATAAGTGGGCATAGGTGTTACGCCAAGGCTGATAAATTGCCTGTTCGCCACCAATCATTGCCACTGGTTTAAAAGTTGCTAGTCGCTGAAATTGGCGGTAATCTGCTAAAAGAAATTCTCCACCCCAGAGTTTACTATCTTCGCCGTAACCTAAGCCATCTAAAGCGATACCTAAAACAGGTAGCGAATTTAAAGGTATACTATTTTCTGCCATGCAAGCAGCAATATGGGCATGATGATGCTGGATAGAATACAGTTTAATTTGATTGGCAGAAGCTAGTTGTTTACCGAGTTTACTTGAAAGATATTCTGGGTGTTTGTCAATTGCGATCGCTTCTGGTTTACGATCAAATAAGTTTAAGTATAAATTTAATGTATTTTGATAAGCATTATAAGCCGCAACATTTTCTAAATCTCCTAAATGTTGAGATACAATTGCTTCTTTTTCTCGCAACAAGCAAAAAGTATTTTTTAACTCGCTGCCCATTGCTAAAATTTGCGGAACATTATGAAATCCTAGTGGTAAATTAATAGTCGCGGGTGCGTATCCTCTAGCACGGCGAATTATTTGTACTGTATCGCCGACAACTCGCACAACAGAATCATCGACTCGGTTAACAATCTCTCGATTATGAAAGAGAAAATAATCAGCTATTTTGCCTAGTTTTTCTCGTGCTTCATCATTGTTAATACATTGCGGTTCATCAGCAATATTGCCACTTGTTAAAACAATTGGACGATTCATCCGCTTGAGAATTAAATAATGTAAGGGCGTATAAGGTAGCATGAAACCAAGTGTATTTTGCCCAGGTGCTACTAATGATGCTAGTTGTTTTCTTCCCAATACTGGCAGCAGTACAATAGGTGCGGCAGAACTTGTTAATAATTCTTTTTCCTTGGCGTTGACAGTGCAATATTCTTCAATTATTGATATATCACGCGCCATTAAAGCAAAGGGTTTATGATAGCGCTTTTTACGCTGACGCAGTTTTTGTACAGCTATTTCTTGTGTCGCATCGCAAGCTAGATGAATTCCACCTAACCCCTTAATTGCGACGATTTGACCTTTTTGTAACAGAGTACAAACGGCATCGACATCATCCATCATGGAGAACATAGACGCAGTGACAGGTTTACCATCTGCACGTTCTAACCAAGCTTTGGGGCCGCAAACATGGCAAGCTACAGGTTGGGCATGAAAGCGGTGGTTTTCAACATCGTGGTATTCCTTCGCACATTCTGGACACATGGTAAACGCAGACATACTGGTATTATGTCTGTCGTAGGGAATAGCACGAATAATACTCAGACGTGGGCCGCAATGAGTACAGTTGGTAAAGGGATAACGGTAAAAACGGCTAAAGGGGTCAAAAATTTCTTGTAGACATTGCGGACAAGTAGCTGCGTCAGGGACAATTTCTGTTTTGATGACATTACTGACACTACTAGAAATCACAAAATCATCAAAGTTAAATTCTCCTTCATAACTAGTTCGTGACAGTTCTTGAATTTTTGCTAATGGTGGACATTCTTGCTGTAATTTAGTGACAAATTTTGTTAAATCTTCCTCACTACCAGATACTCGAATTAAAACACCTTGCCCATCATTACAAACATCTCCCCGCAACCTGTAAGCTTTTGCAAGACGATAGACAGTAGGGCGAAATCCTACCCCCTGAACAGTACCGCGTACTCTAATTTCCTCAATTTTCATAAGCACCTAGACTACTACTCTAATTTCCTCTGTGTCTTTGTGCCTCTGTGGTTAAATTCTTAATTTTTAATTGAATCGCCACAGCAAAATTCGATTATTTCCAGAATCAGCTATTACCGCAATATTGTCAGAAATGTTTATCCCATAACACCAATTGAAACTATCTCGCTTTGGCAATCCAAAATTGCGATTTTCGCCCTTGCTTTGAAAATAGTTTTGTCCCGCGATCGCATCTGCCAAAGCACCCTGTAATGATATTATTGATTCTGGCTTTCTCCATCCTAACAACCGAGAGTTAGCAGTATCTGCAACTACCAACCAATCATTAGCAACACCCACACCATAAGGCATACTCAAACTACTAGCATTAGGGAAATAATCTCCTTGATTCATTTCCACAGTCTCAAAGCTTTTTTGTCCTAACACCAACGCACAAGTGGCATTATTTTCTATTGGCATTCCCTGCCAAATCATCACACGATGATTACCTGCATCAGTGATAACTAAATTTTCTCCCCAAAACGCTATATCGTGACACCAGCGCATACTCGCCGCAGTTGGAGAACCGCCACCATTTTCATTGCGAGATATCATATCTGGTTGTCCCAAAACTAAATCCGCAGGCTGACCATTTTCTATTGGTAATTCATGCCAAATTAATACCCGTCGATTTCCTGTATCAGCAACAAATAGCCTTCCTTGATGATAAAAAACACCATAGGGCCAATGCATTGTATTGGCATCTACCCGACTTCCTCGGTTTGGTTCGTTCTCAGTAAAATTAGCTTGCCCTAATACCAAGTCTGCTGGCACATTACTATCTTCCGGTAATGTTTTCCAAATTAAAACTCGATGATTCCAAGCATCGGCTACCGCTAAACCTTCTCCACAAGCACAAATTCCAGTTGGTACGCTGAGAGTTGTTCTTCCCAGTTTACATTTAGCATTTTGTCCCTCGTGGTGAAAGTCTGGTTGTCCAATTATCCAATCAGCAGGTTGACTATCTCTAGTGGGTAAATTTCGCCATCCTAATAACCGATGATGTCCCGTATCTGATACCCATAATTGTCCATTTGGTAACAAACAAGCACCACGAGGGCCAAACATTGTTGTAGGACTTGGCGCTATAGGTATTGCTAATATCTCTGGTTCCAAAATTTTACCTAAAATCACGTCTGCACCTTGAGGTGATAGAGGTAATTTTGGAGTATTTGCTGTTGCTTCTGATGGAAATTGTGGTGTGGGAACAATCACAAGAGAATATACATAAACACTAAATGAACGCTGATCATTATTTAAAATCATCGGCGGACATCAACATGTATCAATGGTGGCAATTTTAGATTAGGCTTTTATCATTTTTGGATTTGCACAAAAACTTTATCGCCTTTAATCTGTACTGGATATGACTGCAAAGGAACATCAGTAGTAGTTAAGCACTCACCAGTTTCTAAGTTGTACTGAAATCCATGGGATGGACAGGTGATAATACCATTTTCTACTTTACCCGTATCTAGAGGAGATGCTAGGTGAGTGCAAGCATTGCAATAACAAGTGATATTTATACCTTGACGATATAAAATCAGTGAATGACCAACAACTTTTACTGCAAATACACCAAACTCTGGAATTTTATCGACATTTGTTACCTTTACCCAAGTAGAAGTTACCTGGGGAGAAAATGGACTGATTAAACTAGAATTGGCATTGCTAGCAACTGAAGTGTCATTAACAGCAATTACTTTGGTAATTTCCGGGCAATGGTTTTTGATAGCCTGTTCTACACCCTGAGATAAAGTCAAAGTCGAGGCAGGACAACTGCTACAACTTCCTATTAATTTCACTTCTACTGCATCTGGTGGTTTAAAAGCTACCAGTTCTATATCGCCGCTATGGCTTTTTAAGCCTGGGCGAACTTCTTCAAGGGCTGTCTGAATGCGTTCTAAAATCGTTGGTTTGACTAGTTCGTGATAAAGCAAGACTGCGTAAACCACCTCATCAGCAACAGCAAGACGCAAAGGTGACATTGATTCTTGCTTGAGGCTTTTAATTAACCGTATCAAAGCTTCTTTATGTAAAGCTTCAATAGCCCTTTTTAGCCCTACTGCTACAGACCTTTGGCTTTCATCCCACTCGGATATAATTGCCTCAAAACGGTTAATTTCTTGAATGAATTCTTTGAGGTTAGTCATTAGTTAGCAGTCAAAAATAAACTCACTTCATTTTGAAACCCTTGAGCAGAAATGGCATAACTATGCCTGTAATTAAGCTAGATAATGTTATTGGTAAACAAAAGGGAATTTCCGCTTGAGCTAGTAGCACTAGTAATAGCAAACCAATACTAATACCAATTGTGGTTTGCCGAATAAAATATATGGGATCGCGCAGTAGCTTGCCTTGAAAAAATAACTTAGCAGAAAACCACCCTATTTCTAACATCTTACCTCCTAAAAGTTCGTCCATAATGTCAGTATAACCAGCCCTAATAATATGGCTGGAATTGCACCAGCAGGCGCAAATAATGCACCAAGCATTGCTGAGAAAGAATAACCTATATCTTTTCCGGCTAATATCATGCCACCAATAGCACCACCAATCATAGATACAACTGTTGCTAGGACTAACCACAATAATCCTGTAACTATGTTTAAGTCTCCAGCCAGCATATTTTGGAGAAAATCACTTACATTAGGAGCGCTCAAAATATCTCTCATGTTCTATTATCCTTCTTATTCAAGTTAGGTGTTAGAAGTTAGAAATTAAATTTATCGCTATTAATTATTCATTTCTACTTCTACATCTTGCAAAGCTTGCGCTACTACTTCTGCTTGTTCTATTTGTTGATGTTGGGTAAATATTTGCCAAGCTTGTTGATAGTAGTTGCGTGCTTGTAAGAGATTTTGTAAGTTACCAGCTTCTGGTTTTTCTGGATTATCTGGTAAGTTAAATAAGGCGTTAGCTTTGTTAGAAATTGTGTTAGCGTACTCCAAGGGTGCGTCTTTGAAATTACGTACTTTTAACGCTTCATCATAAGCTGCGATCGCCCGCAAATTATTCTCCACGGGATGGGAACTCACTAAATATTGCAAAGCGTTACCCAAGTTGTTTTGCAACATCGCATATTCCCTAGGATGGTCAATCAGATTAATATGCTTCAGTGCGACTTCAAATGACTGTACTGCTAACCCTTGACGCAAGTATTCTCGTTCCGATGCCATGGGCATAGAAAGGTAAGCGATCGCAATATTGTTATATAAAATCGCGTACTCCTGCGGGTAATTTTCCCAGGTAAACACGCGCAATGCCTCATGATAAGCTTGGATGCTATCAGCTATACGCGCCAAATTAAATGGCACAAGTGACTGTAACACCAGCCCAAAATTCATCTGTGCCTCCGCCACTTCTTCGGGCAAGGCTAATTGTTGTAGAATTGGCAGCGCCTCTTCATAACCTACTTTCGCTTGCAACAGTAATTCAGTTCCTGCATCCGGAATTGTCCGTAACGTCCCTGCCATCCCTACTTGGGCACGGGCTTTCAGTAAGGGATACTCCTCACTAGACATTTCATGCGCCCGGTAATACAGAGAAACTGCATTTCGCAAGTCTTGGGCCTTTTTGGGCTTTTTTTGAAAGCCTTGTGCCATCTCGATCAGCATCTGGATTTTTTCCTCTACTGTTGCTGATTCTGATGCCATAGCTGCGATCGCTGCCTTCACCGCTGAATCTGTAATGCTAGGGGTCATAACTGCCGTACTCTAGCCAATTGGGAATGATGTTAACGCCCACTAAAAATAGAGACACGCGATCGCGTCTAATCAGGGGCCATACCGATTTACGCAGGCTTTGAATCTCTTTGGCGAAATTTCCCTTTATGAAGAGACTAGAGACTGGGAATTAAAGATCGGGGAAAAGTTTTCCCAATACCCAGTCCCGTTTTTATGAATCAATTTTTCTACTATAAAACACCCTGTTTCTAAAATTCTAGGGGGGAATTGCCAATATTAATGTCAGCTTTAAACACCTGATATTTTTCAAATATGTTTTGTATCATCAATTAACACAATCCAAATATTTTTTTCAGGGTGAGACTCCAAAAGTCACGCCATCGCCGAAGTGTAAAATATATTCATCAACTGTAAAACTAACTCTTTTGAAAACAGACAGTATCTTTTATCGCATCTTCCAAAGTATCCCCAGCACTTTCTTTGAACTAATTAACCAACCACCGCAATTAGCTAGTGCTTACCAATTTTCCTCAGTAGAAGTTAAACAACTAACGTTTAGAATCGATGGTGTCTTCCTCCCAAATGCAAAAGAATTACCCATCTATTTTGCCGAAGTCCAATTTCAACCAGACAAAAAATTCTACTCACGTTTGTTTACCGAAATTTTTAACTATCTCGACAAAACCGAATTAACCAACACTTGGCGTGGTGTTGTCATCTTCCCCAACCGCAGTGTTGATACTGGAGATACCGAAAGATATACAGAAATACTCAACTCACAACGAGTAACTCGCGTCTATCTTGACGAATTAAGCTTGATTGAGGCATCATCAATCGGCATAGAGACAGTTAAACTAATCATCGAACCCGAATCAACTGCCATAACAAAAGCTATAGAGATAGTAAACACTGCCCAACAGCAAATTGCAGATCTCGCTACTCAGAGGGAAATTATACAATTAATAGAGACGATATTAATCTACAAATTGCCGCGATTGAGTCAGGAGGAGATAGAAAAAATGTTTGGATTAAATGAGTTAAGGCAAACTAGATTTTACCAAGATGTTTTTGAAGAAGGTAAACAAGAAGGCAAACAAGAAGGTAGGCAAGAAGGTAAACAAGAAGGTAAGTTAGAAACGATACCCCAGTTGTTAGCGTTGGGGTTAAGTATTGAGCAGATAGCTCAAGCGTTAGGTTTGGACGAACAGCTTGTTAGGCAAGCTGCACAACCGAAATCCTAAAAAAATAGGGTAGGCCAATGCTCAAATTTTTCCGACTGCGATCGCAGACCCCTATCCGAGGGCGATCGCCTTTCACCTTTATCTATATCAAAGTATAAATTCCAAAATTGTTATTAATAATTCCAGAGTTTTAACAGCAAAAAATTAAGTAGCCGTCATGAACTGCGTACACCAAAAGGCAGGAACAAGATACTAGTGACTAGTATTTTTACTTGGCATTCAGCATTTTTTTAAATAAGTTTGAGGTTGTCCAAGGTCAGAAACTAAAGGTAAAAGGCAATTTTTTTATTAAATGTGTAACGCATATAACAGACATTAACCTTGAAATTATTCTTGATGTAATTTCAGTTTTTGTTAATGCTTAATTCTTTTTTAATAAAATAGAATTAAATAAAAAAATATCTTATTGTTGAAAAATAAATATTGATAAATAGGTGAGACTCTACAAGCTTTATCACCTACATCGTGCATGGTAAACGATAGAAAAAAGCATAGCTGATGACTAACGTACTCTGGCTGCAAGGTGGTGCTTGTTCTGGCAACACCATGTCATTTCTCAACGCCGAAGAACCGACAGTCTGCGATTTGATTGCTGACTTTGGCATCAAGGTACTGTGGCATCCCTCCTTGGGATTGGAATTAGGCAACAATTTGCAAACACTGCTGTGGGATTGCATTTCTGGCACAATTCCTCTAGATATCTTGGTATTTGAAGGTAGCGTGGTTAACGCCCCCAACGGTACAGGCGAATGGAATCGGTTTGCCGATCGCCCTATGAAAGACTGGTTAACTGACCTTTCCAAAGCTGCTAAATTTATCGTCGCTGTAGGTGACTGTGCCACATGGGGAGGAATTCCCGCCATGTCACCCAACCCCAGCGAATCGGAAGGCTTGCAATTTCTCAAGCGTCAAGAAGGCGGTTTTTTGGGAAAAGATTTTATTTCCCAAGCAGGATTACCTGTAATTAACATACCTGGGTGTCCCGCCCATCCCGATTGGATTACCCAGATATTAGTTGCGATCGCCACCGGACGCATCGCCGACATCGCCCTCGACGAACTGCATCGTCCCCAAACCTTCTTCAACACCTACACGCAAACAGGTTGTACCCGCAACGTCCACTTTGCCTACAAAGCCTCAACTGCCGAATTTGGTCAGCGTAAAGGTTGCCTCTTCTACGACTTGGGTTGTCGCGGCCCCATGACTCATTCCTCCTGCAACCGTATTTTGTGGAACCGCGTTTCCTCCAAAACCCGCGCCGGAATGCCTTGTTTGGGTTGCACAGAACCAGAATTTCCCTTCTTTGACCTCAAACCCGGAACTGTATTTAAAACTCAGACAGTAATGGGCGTTCCCAAAGAATTACCGCCAGGAGTGAAAAAGAAAGACTACGCTTTACTCACAATGGTTGCCAAAGACGCAGCCCCAGCTTGGGCAGAAGAAGACTTTTTTACAGTTTAGGAATTGGGGACTGGGAACTGGGGACTGGGAATTATCCCAATACCCAATCTCTGATTTTCAATACTCACTCCCATTACCAATTAAAGGAGAGGAGAATGGGAATTCAAACATTAGATATATCGCCCGTTGGTAGAGTTGAGGGTGATTTAGATGTCCGTGTCGAAATTGAAGATGGACGAGTAGTCAACGCTTGGACACATGCCGAACTGTTTCGCGGATTTGAAGTTATTCTGCGCGGCAAAGACCCCCAAGCGGGATTAATTGTCACACCTCGTATTTGTGGTATTTGCGGCGGTTCTCACCTGACTTGTGCATCGTGGGCATTAGATACCGCTTGGGGTACAGAAGTTCCTCGCAATGCGATTTTGGCGAGAAATTTAGGTCAAATTGTCGAAACAATCCAAAGTATACCTCGGTACTTTTATGGTTTGTTTGCTATTGACTTAACAAATAAAAATTACCGCAGGAGTCGCTTTTATGAAGAAGCTGTTAGACGCTTTGCCGCCTTTACTGGCAAGTCTTACGAATTGGGCATAACAATTTCTGCTAAACCTGTAGAAATTTATGCCCTGCTAGGCGGTCAATGGCCGCATTCTAGCTACATGGTTCCTGGTGGTGTCATGTGCGCCCCCACCTTAACAGACATTACCCGCGCCTGGGCGATTCTAGAATATTTCCGCACCAATTGGTTAGAACCAGTCTGGTTGGGTTGTTCTTTAGAACGCTACGAAGAAATCCAGACATATGATGACTTCATGGACTGGCTAGATGAAGACCGAAATCATCGTGAGTCAGACTTGGGTTTTTACTGGCGGATGGGTTTAGATATCGGTCTAGATAGGTATGGCGCTGGTGTTGGTAAATATGTCACTTGGGGATATTTAGCCCATGAGGATAAATATCAAAACCCCACCATCGACGGACGCAATGCCGCCACAATCATGAAAAGTGGAGTGTACGACAGCTTCACTGATACTCACACCTTGATGGATCAGAGTTTCACCCGCGAGAATACGACTCACTCTTGGTATGAAGAAGGCACAGCTGATATTCATCCTAGCGATCGCACAACTAAACCCACTCCAAATAACACCAAAGACTTTGACAATGCCTATTCTTGGGCGAGTGCAGTCCTTCACAAAGACTTCGGACGTTTAGAAGCCGGCCCTTTAGCACGTCAGTTGGTATCGGGTGGTAAACATGGAGAGTCTTGGCAACACTATGACGGATTCATCCTGGATGTATTCAAGCAGATGCGCGGCCCCAACATTCACGTGCGTCAACTTGCACGACTGCACGAAATTGTCAAGTTATATCGCCAAGCCGAACACTGTTTGCGTGAGTTCAAATTAAACGACCCCTGGTATATCAAACCTACAGAAAAAGATGGCAAAGGTTGGGGTGCAACCGAAGCAGCGCGGGGTTCTCTGTGTCACTGGGTAGAGATAGAGGGCGGTAAAATTAAGAATTACCAAGTAATTGCTCCTGGTACTTGGAATATCGGTCCCCGTGACGGTGAAGGCATTCGCGGCCCCATTGAAGAAGCTTTAGTCGGGACACCCATCGACGATCCTACCGACCCTGTAGAAGTTGGTCATGTGGCGCGATCGTTTGACTCTTGTTTGGTGTGTACAGTTCACGCCCATGATGCGAAAACTGGTGAAGAACTAGCGCGTTTTCGCACTGCGTAAAAGATACTAATAGCTAATTATTATCTAGTTAGCTATTAGTTCATCACTATTGCAACAACACAATACATAGCACTGTATTTTTCGTTCTGGTGTAGGAATAATCTGAAATTCTTAACATTACTTAATGGCAGAAGTATAGCATCTAACACTAAAAGGTTTTGATGCAGTTAGTCATTGAGTCACTGGCCAAAAGAAAAGGAGCGATCGCTATTTCGTAAAAAAGGGTTAAATTATTTCAGTAACGTCCTAAATTTTTATAAAAAAATACATTTATGAAAAAGTTAATTTCGATAACTGCTTTAATTATTTTCTCTCTTGGCATTGTCAGTTGTGAAAACTCACAAACAAATACCTCAAAGGAAACTCAAATTAATCCAACCCCATCAGCTAAGATTGAACCTACAAAAGAAACTTCTATCACAACTCAACTTCCAACTGACACATCTCAAAAACCTGTAACCAAACAACCAGAAATTGGCACAATCAAAGAGATGGTAAATGGTGACATTATGTGCTATGTCACTCTAGTAGATGAAAAAGGAATCGAACATAATGTCGGCGCATTGTTTGAGATTTGTGCAGAACAAGCAACTTTTTTAAACAAAAAAGTACGTGCCTTTTATGAAATCCACTCGGTGAATGATTGTGAAAGTGCCGAACCTTGTGGTAAAAGCCGCGAAGAATCTCTAATTGCAAAACTGGAAATTTTGAGTGAAAAATCTTAAAACAGAATTCAGGAGTCAGGAGTCAGAATTAAGATTTTTGAATTGCAGCCAAAAAATCGTTAATTTTCAGGCGAGATCCGATCGCCAGTTTTAGGGTCGAACACAAACAACTGATTTAAATCGAGTTGTAAAGACAGGCGATCGCCTGGACGCGGACGCACATCCCCACCCACTTGTATATTCAATAACGCTGTAGAACTAGGCAATCCAGCACGAATCAAGGTTTCTCTTCCCAAAGGTTCTACCACCTTCACTTCAACTACTAGGAGTGCTGAGTTCTGAGTTCTGAGTTCTGAGTCAGTGCTGATTGTTATATGCTCTGGTCTAATTCCCAAATCAAAACTTTGTCCCTGACGCAAATTCAATTTTTCTCTCGCATCTGTAGGAACTGGTAATAACTGGCCGCTAACATCAAAACCATCATTCTTATAAATTGCAGGCAAAATATTCATCGGTGGACTGCCTAAAAAAGTCGCCACCATTTGATTAGCGGGACGAGCATAAATACTTTGCGGGTCGCCGATTTGTTGAATTCTGCCCCGATTTAGCACCACAATCTTATCAGCCAAAGTCATCGCTTCAACTTGATCGTGAGTGACGTAGACAGTTGTAATTTCTAATTCTTGATGTAGCTGTTTTAATTCTGCTCTTGTATCATCTCGCAATTGGGCATCCAAATTAGACAAAGGTTCATCGAGTAAAAACACTTGTGGTTCCCGAGCGATCGCTCTTCCCAATGCTACCCGTTGTTGCTGTCCTCCAGAAAGTTGTTTGGGTTTGCGATCTAGCAAGTGTTCCAAAGATAGCGATCGCGCTACATTTACTACTCGTTCTTGAACAATCCTTTGGTCAACTTTCCGCATCTGCAACCCAAAGGCAATATTTTGCGCTACCGTCATGTGAGGATAGAGGGCGTAGTTTTGGAACACCATCGCTACATCCCTTTGCCTTGCTGGGATATTGTTCACCAACTGATCCCCAATAAATAGTTTGCCAGATGTGGCAGTTTCTAAACCGGCGATCGTTCGTAAAATTGTAGATTTACCACAACCCGAAGGCCCGACTAAAACCCAAAACTCGCCATCAGGAATTTCAAAGCTAATGTCCTCGATAGCGGTGACATTGTTAAACCGACGTTTAATATCTTCGAGACGAACTTTTGCCATTATCCAATTTGAGACTTAAGATTGTGGATTTGAGATTGATAGGGATTCCCTAACTTTCTTATTCCAGCAATGCTATAAACTCTTCTCTTTTAAGTTCAGCATCGCGTGGTATCTTAGTAGCAACCCTCTAGCAATAGTTTTACCGACACAAATAGGAATAGTTACTAAGCGTCCATTGTCATTTTCCATTTGCACGTGACTACCTTTTTACCGCACCACCTAAAATCCTTTTTTTCAAGGGTGCTAATAACTTTTGTGCCTATTAAACCTGGTAGCTTTGGCATTAAACCACTACCTTTTGAATACCTACAAATTCCGGTATTATTTCATCCTTTTCTGCTTCTAGACAAAGTCCAATGACTTCTTTAATATTCACCATTAACTCATCAATTGTTTCTCCTTGGCTGTAACAGGCTTTGATCTGAGGAACTTCTCCAACATAGTAGCCATCTTCATCTCGTTCAATGATGACGTAAAATTCTCGCTTGGCGGCATTCGTCATAATTTATCTTTCGGTAGTCTCACAATCATGTTTCTGAATTCTTCGACCAAGCTGGGTGAGAAAATAAAGAACTAATCACTCTCACTCCTCGCAGTTGATTGGATAGGGGTAAGTGACCTTTTGGGGCACTCAAATCCCAGGTAAACTCATTGGGATACCGCGTCCAGTTATTACCTTTTTTCCAGCTAATTTTAGGCCAGAAATTATCCCAGTTTTTTCCTAAACTTAACCAGATTTCTCGCTGCACTGAAAAGCCAAACTTACCCTCAGAGTGAACTAGCCACAGGTTATTAATGGTTTGCAAGTCAATAGCAGGGAAACTTTCTACGTCAGTAAAATACAACCATTTTCTTTGTACAGCCGTTGGCCCTGCTAGTTCACACATTTTTTGGATGGTGATGCGATCGGCTGCTTGGAAGTCTTGGACAGCAAGTAGCTGTTGCAAAGGATTGTAATTAATCCCGCACCCTGATTTTAGAGGTACAATTCCCTCAGGAAAACTGGAAAGCAGAAATTCTTTGGCTTGAGGTGCGTCAGAGTTGTAAAGGACTTGGTAGACTTTGCCATCGACCCAAGTTGCTGGGTTGTCACGTCGTTTCAATAAAAATTCCATCAACACGTCTAATCCTTCATTACCCAAGTCAGCTAACTGTGGGATGATTTGTTGTTGGACTTGAAAAGACCCAGCGATTAACTGGAGGCGGAGAGAGTCGATGTCATTAGCAGGGCCTGATAAAATCATTGGGTCTGTCATGCCATTACTCGTGTTAGCGGTCAGTGAAAAAGCGATCGACTATCAGGCGTTCTTCAAAGTGAAGTACTGATAGCGAAAAGTAGTTTACTATTTTTGATCGTACAAAATTGCGATGCCTTCACTGAATTCCATACTTTAGCCCCAAATTAATGTACAAGGGGAATAGGGGGAAAATCTGCGCCTCATGACTTACTTGGTGAACAAAAGACACAACAAAATCTGCCAGCCCGCTAAATTAGAGATTTTCAACAGTGGCGGCATATCGATCAGGAGTATGTGAAGTATGTACGACAAGATTACCCCCCCCACAACCGGAGCAAAAATCACCTTTAAAAATGGTGAACCGATTGTGCCAGACAATCCAATTATCCCCTTTATTCGTGGCGACGGTACAGGTATAGATATCTGGCCTGCTGCCCAAAAAGTGTTGGATGCTGCGGTAAAAACGGCATACAAGGGCCAGCGTCAAATTAGTTGGTTCAAGGTTTATGCTGGTGACGAAGCATGTGATTTATACGGTACTTATCAGTATTTACCTGAAGATACTCTGACGGCAATTCAAGAATATGGTGTAGCTATTAAAGGCCCTCTGACTACTCCAGTTGGGGGTGGTATTCGTTCTTTAAATGTGGCACTGCGGCAAATTTTTGACCTCTATGCTTGCGTGCGTCCTTGCCGCTACTATGCAGGTACACCTTCACCCCACAAAAATCCTGAAAAGCTGGATGTAATTGTCTATCGAGAAAATACGGAAGATATTTATTTGGGTATTGAATGGCGGCAAGGTAGCGAAATCGGCGATCGCCTCATTGCCATCCTCAATAAAGAACTGATCCCCGCCACCCCAGAACATGGCAAGAAGCAAATTCCTCTTGATGCTGGTATTGGCATCAAACCAATCAGCAAAAAGGGTTCTCAGCGCCTCGTGCGGCGCGCTATCAAACATGCCTTACTCCTGCCTAAACACAAGCAACAGGTGACTTTGGTGCATAAAGGCAACATCATGAAGTACACCGAAGGCGCTTTCCGCGATTGGGGTTACGAATTAGCAACTAGTGAGTTTCGTCAAGAAACTGTCACCGAACGGGAATCTTGGATTTTGAGTAATAAGGAGAAAAATCCCGATCTCTCTTTGGAAGACAACGCCCGACAAATCGATCCGGGTTTTGATGCCCTTACCCAAGAGAAAAAAGCGCAAATTGTCAAGGAAGTCGAAAACGTTCTTAACTCAATTTGGGCAACCCACGGTAACGGCCAATGGAAAGACAAGGTGTTGGTGAACGATCGCATTGCTGACAGCATTTTTCAACAAATCCAAACTAGACCAGATGAGTATTCGATTTTGGCGACGATGAACTTAAACGGGGATTACTTGTCTGATGCTGCGGCGGCAATTGTGGGCGGATTGGGAATGGGACCAGGGGCAAATATTGGTGATGTCTGTGCCATATTTGAAGCGACCCATGGCACCGCGCCCAAACATGCTGGGTTAGATCGGATTAATCCTGGTTCGGTGATTTTGTCCGGTGTAATGATGCTGGAGTATCTAGGTTGGCAAGAAGCAGCAGACCTGATTAAGAAAGGTTTAGGGGATGCGATCGCTAGCAGTCAAGTCACCTACGATTTAGCACGGTTACTAGAACCACCTGTGGAACCCTTAAAATGTTCTGAATTTGCTGAGGCGATTATTCAGCATTTTGGTAATGGGTAATCTAGTTTAGACCGTAAAAATTGGGGAGTAAGGAATTATGAATGCTAAATTTTCGTCATTCATAATTCTTTGCCTCAATTCCTAATTCGTTCGACTTCTTACAAAAGTTGGGTAAAGGTGTAGATTCTTTTTACCTTCTTATTGCTATTGATAGGAAGTCCATATATCAAGAAAGCAACTACAACTCTTCAATTGTTACTAAACCGCCTTCGGTAAACTGTATTACAAGTTCATGGTTTTTATTTAAACACATAATATAAACGACCGGAATTCAATAAAAATTAAAAAAATCCGCCCGAATAGGATTTATAAACACTTACTTATCCAGAACAGATTATGAATAAAATCTGATAAAAATCAATCCTCCTAGAACTGCTCCCACAATAATGCCTATAATCGAGAAAATTGAAATCCAAACAAGCCAGCTGACGCTTTCAGTGCTAAACATGAAACCACCTGGAAATTCTTGAACCCTTGAACCAACTAAATGACCAATAAAAATACCAACTATTACACCAAGTAATCCTCCCAAAAATGAATATAAAAATAACTTGAGAGTTACTTGAATATTTTGGCTAAACAATAAATAAATTATTGCCCAAAGCGATCCGATAATTACTGATATTCCTACTGATACTACTACACAAAAAATTATCGCTTTCATCCCTTTTTTTGCAGTCTTAACTGTGGGTAAACATATAAGGTTTAGGACTTGATAGTAACATTGCAAAAATATTGCTAATGTTGGGTTTCGCGTTGCTCAACCCAACCTAGACCTAACGCACTATTTTAGCTGTGTTATGCCAGTATGGTACGTTGACCTACGGCATAACGCACCCTACAAAATTCAAGTTAATCCAGCTTCTAAACTGACGATTTCACTGTTTGAATGCTACTTTCTAAAAAGTTATTCTCCTGGAGAATTTCATAGAGATTAGTACCTTCTTCCAGCAAACAAGCATGTCCGCTGTAGGGTAAAATCATCGTCTTGGCATTAGGTAAAATCTCAGCAATTCGCTTCACTTCCGCTACGGAAGGTAACAACCGATCGCTAGCACCAGCAATCAGCAAAACTGGTTGAGTTAGACGGCGTAACTGCTCTGGATTAACATTAAATTCCCTTAATAAAGATAGCCGCCACATAACTGTTTCTGGTGGTACAGTACGCATAGTTTTCAGCAATTCTTGGCGGTCGCTTCTCGACATGCGTGCCAAAGATGCTAAAAACGGCAACAATCCCAGTGCCCCGAAATCATAAAGGAATTCTGGTACACAGGAAATCAGTTGGGATGCCCAATTTAACCAAGGACGCAGATGAAAGGCAGAAGCTGGGTTAATTAGGATAATTCGCTTAAATAACTGTGGCGCTTCGATCGCTACTTTCATCGCCAAACAACCCCCGAAGGACTCACCACATAAGTAAACTGGCCTTTGGGAACTTTTTTCTAATTCGGCGTGGATCAAGTCTAAGACGTTGTCAGCTAGGGCATCCCAACTGGTGAGGTCTTTCCTGGGGATCGCCAAACAGCGGACATCAAAGCCAGCTTCTAACCCAGCAGTTTGCGATCGCAATAGCTGTCCAGTTCCATCTAAACCAGGTAAATATACAAACAACGGGTACTCTAGTTGTACTCGTTTAGGAGAAAGGAAACAGGGCTTTAACTCAACTTCTGGCATTGTCAAATTTGAATTGAATTTCCTAGTTTTATATAGTTTTACTGATGAAAACTCATACTTTCTCAGTCCAGGATCGTATGAGTCTGATCGACGAAAGAAGATTTATAAAATCTGCTAAAATCATAACTTGGAAAGTAAAAAACACATTGTATATAATTTAGTTAACTTTTGATTGGTGACTGTTGCTCTTTAACAGTTTTAATCAAGCTCATCAGGAAAAATTATGTAAAACAGTTGATTATTTCTCCTTGTGACACTTCATGTATTTGTCACATCAACTAATTTAATCTTCTAATAACAACCTTGATGTAGTAAATGAGCAATTTCGCTGTGGCAGTGTTCTGTTAGTTCAGTGACGACAGTTTTGGCTTGCTTGCCGTGATATGTTTTTTGATGTTGCGGCGTAATCCAATAAGGGCGACCGATTAAGACGGCGACTCGACGATATAGAACTAAAGGATGCCAACCAGGTTGATTAAACAAAGGTTCGGAAGGGTCGAATAAACTTAACAGTCGTAAGGGAAAACCATTAGTGTTTACCTCTTCCAAAGAAGCGATCGCGATCGGCAAAATTGCTAAATCTTGCACATCAGCTCGCAATGCCAAATGAGCAAATCCCCGCTGAAATTCCCCCAAGTGATTTGGTTGGGTAAATTTCACCATTGGTTTAGTTCCTTCTGGAAAAACTCCTACCATTTGCTTTGAACGCAACAGCACCTGTGACTGCACAAAAAAGCTTTGCTGGCGGTTTTGGGTTTCCTCCAAAGGAAAACACCCCAATTGTCCCGTGACAAACTCCCGCATGACTGGCACTTGTCCCATGTAGTGATGGCAAGCAAAGCGGATTGGATTGGATAACGCTGACATTAAAACCAGTGCATCCATAAAGCTGCGGTGATTGCTGACTACTAACAAACTCGCATCCTGGGGAATACGATCCTCGTAATAACGAAACATGCGCGTTGAAAGTGCTGCCAAGAAAGCGTGGGAAAAATCTAGAGGGCTATTTAGACTCATACCTAATCAAAATTTTTCGTTTCGGAAAATATCGCAGTTTATCTTGATTTAATTTTTACATTTCTTTACTATTATCATGACCGCCTTAAGGTAGAAATGTTTTATTCACATAGACAGCCAATAAAAGAGTTAAATATTAAACATGTAGATGCCCTTTTGGCAACTTCCCGAAGGATAATGTGAAGTTATCCCACCTATAGAGAACAATGCATGAATACTAAAAAAATCAGATTTTTGTCCACCAGTAGCTAGGTATAAAACGATAAATCTCTACCACATGCTTTATCCTTTACAGTTGGTGACTTCTTTGTGTTCCCGATCACAATATATGAAATAAAAAGCATTCAAAGTTATTATTAGCAGTTAAATTCTATTTTTTAGGTAAAAAATAGCTAGATTTATATATGACAAAACAATTCTTGACCTGATAAATTTGCTAGCATCAAGCTGTAGTTTGAAAAAAATGATAGTAATGTTATATAATTGCGTGGCTTTGCCGTTAAAAGTAAGATATAAAACGTTTTAATAATTTGTTTTTTATACTGCATGAATCTAGTGGATAAAACAGAAAAAACATTTGCCCTGACTACACCCTTATATTATGTAAACGATGTCCCTCACGTCGGCAGTGCTTACACAACGATGGCAGCAGACGTTTTGGCGAGGTTTCACAGACTTTTAGGGCGTAGAGTCCTGCTAATTACAGGTACAGATGAACACGGGCAAAAAATTCAGCGTTCGGCAGAGAGCGTCGGCAAGGCCCCACAAGAGTTTTGCGATGAAATTGTGCCCAGCTTTGTTAACCTATGGCAGTTATTGAATATTCAATACGATCGCTTTAGTCGCACAACCGCCACTCGTCATGAAGCGATCGTCAAACAATTCTTCGGGCGAGTCTGGGAAAAAGGCGACATTTACCAGGGACAACAAAAAGGTTGGTACTGCGTATCTTGCGAAGAATTTAAGGAAGAACGAGAGCTGCTAGAGGGACACCGCTGCCCCATTCACACTAACAAAGAAGTCGAGTGGCGAGACGAACAAAACTACTTTTTCCGCCTATCCAAATATCAAACTCAATTGCAAGAGTTTTACCAGTCGCATCCAGATTTTATTCAGCCAGAGAGTCGTCGCAACGAAGTCCTGAACTTTGTAGAGCAAGGGCTGCAAGACTTTTCCATTTCACGAGTAAATCTAGACTGGGGCTTTCCAGTACCAACCGATCCCCAGCACACCCTTTATGTTTGGTTTGATGCACTGCTGGGTTATGTAACAGCATTACTAGAACCAGATGACGAACCGACATTAGAAAATGCTTTGGCAACATGGTGGCCGATAAACTTGCACCTAATTGGTAAAGATATCCTGCGTTTCCATGCAGTCTACTGGCCGGCAATGTTGTTGTCATCTGGCTTACCTTTGCCAGAGCGAGTCTTTGGACATGGCTTTTTGACCAAAGATGGTCAAAAAATGGGGAAAGCGCTGGGTAATACCCTCGATCCCGTAGCCCTAGTCCAGCGCTATGGTAGTGATGCCGTTCGTTATTACTTCCTTAAGGAAATCGAATTTGGCAAGGATGGCGACTTTAATGAAGTTAGATTCATTAATGTTCTGAATGCAGATTTGGCAAATGACTTAGGCAATTTGTTAAATCGCACCTTGAATATGGTGAAAAAATACTGCCCTGGTGATGCACTGCCGATAGCAAATGAAGCCATTCCTGCCGAACATCCTTTAAAAACGATTGGTTTACGTCTAGGGGAACAGGTAAAACGAGCCTATGAAGCGCTAGCTTTCAGTCATGCCTGCGAGCCTATCCTTTTGCTGGTGCAAGCCAGTAATAAGTTTATTGACGACCAGGCCCCTTGGTCATTATATAAACAAGGGCAGCAGCAGGAGGTGGAAAAAGTACTTTACGCAGTTCTGGAATCTGTTAGACTAGCAGCTTATCTTCTGTCCCCAGTGATTCCAAATATCAGTAACGATATTTATCGGCAGCTGGGCTTTGGAATTAACTTTAACGATCGCATAAAAACTTCAATTGCTGCCCCTTTTAGCATCCATGCAACATGGGGGGTACTATCCAGTAAACAACAGTTGGGTACACCCCAACCAATATTTAAGCGAATAGAACCCCCTAAAAACGATTAGTTTTTTAATCTCTGCTCAATTTCTGATTTTGTTCAATTTCTTAATTTCTCTTCTCACAAAATTTAACGGAGCTGAAAAATATTAGCCCCGGAAAATTATCATAAACCAGCATGTAAAATTCAGAAAATTGTATCAAAAATAACAAGGATAATAACTGAGGTATGACATCAATGTTGAATAATTTGGAAAACGATTCGATATTTACGCCAGAACAAGTTTTAGAGAATCGCGGGCGTGTTGCCATATTTATTGATGGCTCAAATCTATTTTACGCCGCATTGCAATTAGGAATAGAAATAGATTACACAAAGCTCCTATGTCGTTTAACAGGCGGTTCTAGACTATTGCGTGCCTTCTTCTACACTGGAGTAGACAGAACAAACGAGAAACAACAAGGATTTTTGCTGTGGATGCGTCGCAATGGCTATCGAGTAATTGCCAAAGACTTAGTACAGCTACCAGACGGTTCTAAAAAAGCTAACTTGGATGTAGAAATAGCCGTAGATATGATGGCTTTAGTAGATTCATATGATACCGCTGTTTTAGTCAGTGGTGACGGGGATCTGGCATATGCGGTAAATTCAGTCAGCTATCGCGGTGTACGGGTAGAAGTGGTAAGTTTGCGCTCAATGACAAGTGACAGCTTAATTAATGTGAGCGATCGCTACATTGATTTAGAAGCCATCAAAGAAGATATTCAAAAAACCCCACGCCAAAGCTATCCATATCGACCACTATCTGCCATGGGTTTCTTGGAAGACCCGCGAGATAGTGAAGGACATCTGGAAATTCAAGATACATAAGGGCTGGGGATTGGGTACTGGGGATCAGGACAATAACTACTGATTCCTACTCAGCAACGCCACTTTCTCCACTTGGGGAGCCACTCCGTTGTGGGGGTTGCCACGCCACTTGCTCCACTTGGGGAAACCCCTGCGTACCCGTCAGTGGCTGCCCGTTGTAGGCGGAACGCCTTCCCGCAGGGTAGCAGGGTAGGAAGTGGCATGAAAGCTCAAGACCCTTCGGGTTTAGCACTTTGCTATCGACGGAAACCCTTACGGGTGACGCTCGTTCGCGTAGCTTCTCCCCTTGGGAGAAGACTCGCGCTTCGCTGCGCTAACAGCACTTTGCTATCGACGGGAACCGCCTTCGCGCCAGCGTCTCCCCTTTGGGAGAAGACAGCCAGTGCTTCATTCACCGCGGCGGCTCCTCAGTACTTTATAAGGCAGGAACAAAGCGATAGCGAATAATTCAAAGGAAAAGGGGAGAACTAGACATTCTCCCCACTTTTGTTTATTTGCTTCTACATTTTTGGCAACTCAAGCCATTAAAGATGGTAACTGAGAGATGAGGGAGATTCGGTGAAGAAGACAGAGTCTTTGGATGCCACTTCCTACCCTGTCCCCGCGTCCCCTTGTCTGATTTTATAGATACTAATTTTTAAACCTAACTTAGTATGAATTGGTATTATTTGCCTTTAAGTTTCTTTTTGCTAATTGGGTTAGGAGCTTGCGGAGGTAAATCTCCTACAGTTTCTAAACCTAATAATTCAGATTCAGGCTCCAAAGACAGCAGTTTGACTTTTTTTGGTGTCGCCTTAGAACAGTTTGATGAAGTAGGGCGACCCATCTGGAAAGTCAATGCTAAACAGGCAAAATACACTAAAGAAAAACAAATTGGTCAGGCGGAAAGTCCATATGGTGAACTATACCAAGATGGCAAAATAGTTTACCAAATCAAAGCAGAACAGGCAGACATTGAGCAAGATGGCAAGCAGCTATTTCTCAAGGGAAAAATATTCGCTACAGACCCAAGCAATGGCATTGTGTTGCAAGGCAATGAATTAGAATGGCGACCTAAAGAAGATTTATTGATTGTCCGCAACCAGCTAAACGGCAATCATAAACAACTACGGGCAATGGCCCAGGAAGCACGAGTGAAAACTCGCGAACAGCGTGTGGAATTTTCTGGAAAAGTAGTGGCAACCTCCACCGATCCCCAAATGCAAATGCGAACCGAACATTTGATTTGGCAGATTAAAGAAGAAAAATTAATTGGCGATCGCCCTATACAATTTGACCGTTATAAAAACAATCAAATTACCGATAGTGGTGTAGGAAATTCTGCCGAAGTTAACTTGAAAACTAAAATTGCCACAATTAAAGAAAATGCCCAGTTAAACTTACTAGACCCACCAATGCAAATAGCTAGTAAGTTGATGAGCTGGAATATGAACACAGAAACTGTGAGTACAAATTCTCCCGTGCGCGTCTTCCACCGCGCTGAAAAGGTGACAGTGACCGCTAATCAAGCTGAAATGAAGATACCGCAGAAAACAGTTTATTTAAAAGGGAACGTCAACGCCGTCGGTCAACGTCGCCAGTCCCTCTCATCTCAAACACTCACTTGGTATCTAGACAAGAAATTATTAGAAGGGCAAGGAAATGTAGTTTATCGGCAAGTTGACCCAGAATTAAATTTTACGGGTGAAACAGCCGTCGGTAATCTGCAAACAGAAAATATTGTTGTTAGAGGTGGCAAATCGAGCGGTAGGGTAGTAACAGAAATTATTCCGCAGGAAAAAGTTAATCGTCAGTAATCAGTAGTCAGTCGTGAGCCACCGCGGTGAAGTACTTGCTGTCTTCTCCCAAAGGGGAGACGCTGGCGCGAAGGCGGTTTCTGTCGATAGCAAAGTGCTGTTAGCGCAGCGAAGCGCGAGTCTTCTCCCAAGGGGAGACGCTACGCGACCCGAGCGTCACGAGCGTCACCCCGTAGGGATCAATAGTAAATAATTAATGAGCAATAGCCAAAAACTCTTAAGTTCTGGGCTTTTGAACCACAGTTGCCTCAAGTTGGGGAACCCTTTCGGCAGTTCCTTATGGGGAAACTCCCAAGATCGGACAGCCGACGCTCGATGACTCGCTACCGCTTCGCTAACACCACGGCACTGTCTCGTTTTGACTTTGGACTATTAATTAACTTTTGACTAAAACTTCATTACGATCGACTGCACCTAGTTTAGGTAATGAGTTGATAGCTGAGTGGGGAGTGAGGACATAAGGTACACTTGGAGCTACTTGCAACAGTTGCACAAGATGTTGCAACAACTTGTCTTGTCCAGCACGCAAGGCTGATATATTTGAACCACGGTTAAGGATCGCAAACCAAACTAAGCCGCGATCGCGTGTAGGCATGACTCCAGCTAAAGCACTCACATCTCGAAGAGTGCCAGTTTTGATCGCGGTGGCAACGGGAATGTGTCTAGCGTGTAATGTTCCCCGGCGATCGAACCCAGAGGTGGGAAATAAGTCAGCTAAATTTAGTTGGTGAGCTGCTGCTTCTTGTTGCAGTGCCATTAACATGGCACAAACAGCTCTAGGAGAAATACGATTTTCTGGTCCCAGTCCTGAACCGTTGATTAACTGAATTTCCGAGTTGGGTACTCTAGCAAGATTGGCAGCAGTGGATTGTACTACAGTTGAGCCTCCTACGGACTCTGCGAGCATCTCTGCCATTTCGTTATTGCTAAAAACGTTCATTTCCTTGATCAGTTTCTGCAAGGGCAAAGAGTGGTGACGCACTAGCAATGTTTGTTGAGGATTCGGTTGCGCCTCGAATTTGATATTACCCGCAATTACGACTTGAGGCTTGGGCGTTCCCTTGGGCATGATTGAGTAGATGTAATTCGCAGGGCGAGTCCAAGTTTTATTATTCAGTGCTTGCTTGAGCATTTGACCTGCTAGTAGGGGATGACGTTGGAAATTCATGGCGAAATTGCCAGTAATTATCAAATTTCCTTTTACCTGCTCGATCCCCATCTTGTTAAGAGTATTACCAAGGGCGATCGCTTCCTCCCAAACAAACATCGGATCGCCACCGCCAGTAATCACCAAATCACCCTGCAATACCCCATTGACCGTTGGTCCTGTAGCGCTGACCAAAGTCTGAAATTGGTGGTCTGGACCCCAAGTTTTTAAAGCAACTAGTGAAGTGGCAATCTTAGTTAAAGAGGCAGCAGGCAGAGGTGTCGTACCTTGATGATTAGCCATGAGCATCGGTCCCGACTGCATCCAAATTCCCTGACTCTCTATCAAATTCTGTGCCACTAATTTTGATGTAATTAATCCCTTAAGATATTCCGTTACTGTACTAGTTCCAGCTGGATTTGGATCGGGGGCAAGAACCAAGCCAGGGCTACTTTGCCAAGCCAATGCATCTAAGGCATCTGAAGGCTTGATTTGTACTCCAGCCATTTCTAACCAGAGAGAAACCAAACCTGAACCCAATAATTCCAGCATGTTTTGTTCCCCTATTTAGGATTTGATACTTTGTTGACGTTTACTGTGCTAATATACATGCTTTTTTTCTGCCGATCAGCATTCAGCCATGATAACTAGTGTTTTTCTCATTTTGGGAGTAAGTTGGATCACATGATTTTTGTAATGCATCTTACAATTTCAGGATGCAATCGCCCTTTCATACTTTTAAATATAGGAAAAGTTTTTTGGGATTATTAGAAGTCAGAATAATCTACAATACTCAAATAAAAAACACCCAACTGGGTGATGAAGGTAATTTTCGATGAACTAACTTAAATAAATTAATGGACATTTCTAGATAATGAGCGATCGCCTAACTTCGTAATTCATACAGCTCGATTTCCCATCCTTGCTTATCGATCTTCTCGTTTGCTAGAAATGCAAGTTTTTCTATGAGTTTTCTAAAAGGTGTTTTGTTCTTATATTCAGGAGATGGCTCAATTTGTGCGTGAGCTGGATTGTCATCAGTAGGTCTTGGAAAGACATCCATTTTATAAACAAAAAGCGGATTACCTTTGGTATCTCCCTGAGCGATATTATTTATCATCCGAACTTCGCTAGCAATCAAGCTTACAACACCATCATCTGGGTTTTTTGTATCCGCTTTGGGTTGTAGTCACAAAGTATTGCCCGATCGACAGAAGGAACCATACCTCTATCAGCAAATGCTTGTGAACTAACTTTTGCTCCATATTCGCCCACAGAGTAATATTTGTCTACTCCACGAAAAACACCAGGGCTAGCACATCTTGTCAATAAAGAAGCCCTAATCTCAATAAAGACTCAATTAATCGCATTAATTTACGCTTATTGATAATAAATTGGCAAAAATGAATCGAGACAATTTTTTTCAGTTTCAAGCTAACAAACGAATTACAAACCATTCAATGTTAAGAAAGTCATTACTTTCTTTCTGGATGTGCCGTCTCTTCTGGGGAAGGAGTACCCATTTGGTTAATAGCGGCAATCATCTGATACATGCGTCCCAAGTCTCGCTGATTAAAGTACAACACGAGGCGGGGTAGTCCTACGGTTTCATCTTGTGCTTCTTGAGGCAACGCCTGACTTTTTTCAATCCGTCCTTTAACAAGGATGTCGCTGAACTCGGTGTTAAGTTGCTCTAATTCAGCGTCTGATATGTCTGAGGTGAGCCGAATTACCAACAGATCGCCTACATAACGACTAGAATGATAAACCTGATAAAAACGGGTAATAGCATCGCAAGCTACTTCCAGATTGTCTGTTACCGTGTAGAGGCTGGGATCTTCAGGACTCACAAGACCTGTTTTTACTAGATGGCGATCGATATATTCGCTCCAAGATCGCCAGTAATCGCCACCAGGATGGTCGATTAAAACTACAGGCACGGGGCCAAATTTACCTGTCTGACTTAATGTCATACACTCAAAAGCTTCGTCTTGCGTGCCAAATCCGCCAGGAAACAAAGCAACAGCATCACTTTCTTTGAGGAGGAATAGCTTGCGGGTGAAGAAATACTTAAAGTGAATCAGCTTGGGATCGCCCTCAATAACTGGGTTTGCCTGTTGCTC
Source organism: Dendronalium sp. ChiSLP03b (assembly GCF_034531165.2). Lineage (NCBI taxonomy): Bacteria > Bacillati > Cyanobacteriota > Cyanophyceae > Nostocales > Nostocaceae > Dendronalium > Dendronalium sp. ChiSLP03b. Next base: position 87,938 of record NZ_JAVRBR020000013.1, read on the forward strand.
AAACGGCAGATGAATATTTAAACCAAAGGAATTTTCTCGCCCAGCACCTTCGTGACCCGCCTGCATAATACCGCCGCCGCCACCTGTCATGACCATGAATCCTAATTTTGTAACAGCACGCGCAAAATCAAGCGCCATCTGGTACTCTGGCGTTTCTGGTAATAAGCGAGCAGAACCGAAGATAGTGACTTTGCGGACGTGTCGGTAGTCATAAAACAGCTGGAAACCTCGCTCCATATCTGCTAGAGAAGCCGACAAGATTTTCCAATCAAGACGATCGATATCACTGTCAGCCAGACGCAATATGGTAGCCAGTGCTTGCTGAATCAGTTGCCGATTTTTTAACGTCGGCAAGCGATCGATTAATTCAGCAATATCCGCCTGGAGAGACGCTAATGTGTCAAACGACGCAGATGAGGTCATGAGAACTGCCGCCACAATGGCATTACATTGTATCTAATTTTGGTAGGTGATTAACAACTGCTTCGAGGAGTCTTTAGTCTATAACCCGACGTAAGTTCGATGAGTGCGGTTACCGTAGAATCCCTTAGCGCAGAGAAGCGCGAGTCCTCTCCCAAGTTGAGCAAGTGGCGTGAGACCCTACGCGTAGCTCGCTTAAGAACAGGGGTACGAGCCTCGCTTCCGTTCGCGAGCTTGCGAGCGTCACCCGGAGGGAATTCATAATTAAGACACACAGAATACTGAATCTTTAAAAGTCTGGGAAGGCATAGAGAAGTCTGAGCGGAGGCTTCCTCCGCTCATAACTTTGTTTGTGTAGCAGCGATTTCAGTTGTGCTGAATTTGCGATCGCTCTGATTACAATTTGACTTGTTGCAAGTGACTACGGGGATTATAAGTACGTATCGCCCGGATTTTTTCATAATATTCCCGCTCTTGTTGGCTCATTTCTTTTGGTGGAACGATCGCCACCTTCACCAACTGATCGCCACGTCCACCCTTGGCGAGATGCCAACCTTTGCCCCGTAAACGTAGAGATTGACCAGAACGCACTCCCGCAGGCAACTTTACATTAACTGAGCCATCGGGTGTGGGTACATCGATAGATGCTCCTAAAGCGGCTTCATCTGGTGTAATTGGGACTTCGCAAACCAAATTATCGCCCTCTATTTGGAAGAACGAGTGCGGTTGAAGTTCAACTTTTAAATATAAATCGCCCCGTTGTTGGGTCATAGGATTGATTTGACCTTTGCCTCGCACGCGCAGACGAGTACCAGGTTTAGCCCCAGCTGGAATGCGAACATCTATTGTTTCGTTGCCTAAACTAAAGCGCTTTTGTATACCAGCAAACGCTTCCGCAAACGTTAAGGTAATTGCAGCTTCGCTATCTTGGGCAGTACCAGTACCAGCATCTTGAAAACCAAAATCATTAAAGCCACTAAAACCGCTACTTGCTCTTCCTGTGGAAGTGCGATAAGAGTAGCTTTGTCGCCCACCGCGAGGGCTAGCACCACTAAAGCGCCCTAGCAGCTCGTTGATAAACTCATCAAAATTACCATATTGACTGAAGTCAAAACCACCCATATCAACACCAGCACCGCCAGATGGGAAACCTTGACCAGCTTGTTTCCAATATTGACCAAATTGGTCGTATTTTTTGCGTTTGTCTGGGTCTGACAAAACTTCATAAGCTTCATTAACTTCTTTGAAGTTTGCCTCTGCTTGCTTATTACCTGGATTGACATCAGGATGATATTTACGAGCTAGTTTGCGAAATGCTTGTTTAATCTCCTCTGGACTGGCAGTCTTACTTAATCCCAAAATTGCATAATAGTCTTTGAAGTCGGTTGCAGCCATCTACCAGCCTCCTGTAAAAATTTCCGTTATGTTTTTTTTTAAGATGTGATATTTGCTGTTTGACAGGTATAATGCCAAGCAAATGATTCTGATTTTAAATTAACAAACAATAAAGAAAATCAAGTGTGGTTCTCGCTCACCGTGCCAGCGCAATTTCCGTACTCCCAACTGTCTGGAAAGTAAATCAAGTTGTCAAGTCCTTCTTCTAAGCTGGGAGGAGCATCCCGGAGTTGACGGTGCATTCGCAAGATGATTTCTTCAGGAACGTGCCTTGTGCGCTTTTTATTACGTGCCAAACACAACCAAACTGGTGTATTCACGCAAATTGCCATGATGTGAGTGAAACCGCGATCGCGTGCTAGGGCAATAACTTCACGGCGATGTCGTCGCTGAGTATTAGTAGCATCGAAAATTGCTGTTTTACCTGCGGCTATAGCTTGCTGAAATTGCCGATCGATTTCCCGCCAAATCAACAGCCACGCTCCCTGAATCGCTTCCGAACCGAAAATTTGCCCCCGGATAGCATCCGTTGAAATCAGCTGCATCTGGGGGCATTCTGCTACTAATTGTTTTGTCAAAGTAGATTTACCGCTACCCGGAAGACCAATCAGCAATATGAGTGCTGAGTGGAGATTGAGGAGTGAGGAGCTAATAGTTAGGAGTGAAGAGGGATTAGAAATTGTACTCATAACTCATAACTAGTAACTCATAACTCACAACTTATACTCAGTACTCATAACTCATAACTCTTAAATGATGGTTCCATCAGGAATTACGGCATTTTTGAGGACGACGACAATACCGCTGCGAATGTAGAAGCCTTGGTTTTCTCGATCGGCTTCTTGCACGTTATCTTTATTGATAATTTTGACATCGTGACCGATGCGAGCATTCTTATCGATGATGGCACGGCGAATAATTGTATCAGTGCCAATACCTACAGGAATATCACCTTTGTCAATGCTACAGTGACGCTCTACGGATGCTTGGTAAAAGTCTGCGCCCATGAGTAGAGATTCTTCAATTGCACACCCAGCTTCAATTCGCGATCGCACTCCTAACACAGAATGTTGAATGCGGCAATTTTTCAAAATACAACCTTCGCCAATAATTGATTCTGTGACGTGACAATTTAAAAGTTTACTCGGAGGCAAATAACGGGCGCGGGTGTAAATTGGTGCGTCTTCATCGTAGAAGCTAAAGGGCGGCATGGGTTGCTGAGTCAGCGCTAAGTTGGCATGATAAAACGCCTCGATTGTCCCAATATCTTCCCAGTAGTCATCGAATAAGTAAGCTTGAACGTTATAACCTGCTGCTGCTGCATCAGGAATAATTTCTTTGCCAAAATCAGTCTTTTCTAAAGCTTCCTTCAACAACTTGAACAAAGCATCTTTTTTAAAGACATAAATCCCCATAGAGGCAATGTATGGCTGTGCTTCGGCTTGTTCTTTTGACAATCCCAAAATCGTAGTATCGACGCGCATTTGGGCTAAGGCATTGCCTTTGGGTTTTTCGCTAAAGTCAATTACCTTGCCAGAATCATCAATCTTCATTAAGCCAAAATCCGAGGCGCGGCGATCGTCTATGGGGATGACTGAAAGAGTAACATCAGCACCCGTCTCTCTATGGCGCTGGATAAACTGGCGGTAATCCATGCGATAGAGATGGTCTCCTGAGAGGATTAGATATTCTTCTGCGTCCCATTCCTCTAACAGCCACAGGTACTGACGCACAGCATCAGCTGTCCCTTGGAACCAATTGGGGTTTTCTGGTGTTTGCTGTGCGGCTAGCACTTCCACAAATCCCTCACTGAAACCTGTAAAGTTGTAGGTACGGGCAATGTGACGGTTCAGAGAAGCTGAGTTGAATTGTGTCAGGACGTAGATTTTAAAGATTTCTGAATTAATGCAGTTACTAACAGGGATATCGATTAAGCGGTATTTGCCTGCTACAGGCACAGCTGGTTTTGCACGTAGCTTGGTTAGGGGATACAGGCGAGTACCTGCGCCACCACCGAGAATGATTGCTAAAACTTTTTTCACAAAATTTCTCCCGACTGCCTTTCAACTCTCACTTTCAGTTTAGGACTGTATGTAGCAGCTGATAAGGGGGATCGCAGATTCTAATTAGTCAATTTTACGAAATTTTGTTGGTAATGAATGATTGGCAGCATCATTTATTATTAACGAGTATGTATTAGTTGGAACTTAATACTGAGTTCGAGGGTACCTGTTGTAGCTTGATTTTACTCGTTAAACTACATCCACTGAAGTCTTAAGATATCAGTGTTTACTCTGATGAAACAGACGATCGAGTGTTCATAAACTCCCCAGTGCGGGGATGATTGATTGCCGATCGATTTAATCACTTTATCGACATCACATCCAGACTTGAGAGTTAAAGTGCGATCGCACTTCGTATTTGTTGTGATGAAGAAGTAACAGTAAGCCTAACCAGCGCTTAAATTCGCAATGGTCACTTGCCTATCTACAAGATTTTCATCATTCTCAGCATCCGAAGGCTTAGGATGGGGAACATCAGGGTTTTCGTCATCATGAACAGAGTCGTTCAAGTCTTTCGTCTCTCCAGCAGCTTGTTGCTTTGGATTAGAACTGAATACACTAGCATCGGCGGATTCATGGACTGATAGATTAACAAACTTATCTGGTTCCTGAGTCATTTATGCCTCTCTACTTCATTGCTTAGATTAGCTATTTACATACCCCTCTTCTGTCACTTTCCGGAGTGAGCTAGTAGTAAATAAGTGAAATTATCCAGAAGCATAACAAGGTTTAAATTGATTCATTGCAGTAATTAAATGATTGAATCCCAGCAATAAATGTGAATTGGGAAAAATATC
>NZ_JAVRBR020000014.1:0-28499 GCF_034531165.2 Dendronalium sp. ChiSLP03b
CATTTTAAATATGATAAATTTACATTTTTAAGAAATTAAACCTCTTCTACCTTGAGAACTGTAATTTTTTGCCAAGATATTGAGATTGCTTCCTCACGTTGCAATGATGCATCTGAATTATTGTCAACTCCAAGTATCAACATGGACAAGGTTGAAATGAAAAATATTTTTAAATTTTTGGTTTTTAATATATTAGGTTAAATTTATTTATGGAAAAATGTTGGTATTACTACTATGCCGCATATAGTTATATTAAAAGTTTCAATTTTATGTTAATAAAATATATATTGATTTAAAATGAATTATTTAATATAAATTTTATTCAATTAAACTTAAATAATCTGTGATGGAACGAACAGAAAAGCAAAAAATGCTCGCAGGCGAGTTATATCTTGCAGACGAGCCCGAACTAGCTTCTGAGAACAAAAGAGCCAGTCGTCTTCTACGAATGTACAACGCTACAACAGAAGAACAACAGGAACAACGAAAGCAAATTTTGCAAGAATTGTTCAAAAAAGTAGGCGAAAAAATATCTATTGTGCCACCATTTCACTGCGACTATGGCAGTAATATTTCTGCTGGCAATGGATTATATATGAACTATGGTTGTGTGATTTTAGACTGCAATACAGTTGAAATTGGCGATAATGTCTTATGCGCCCCTTACGTGCAGATTTATACTGCTTATCATCCTATAGAACCAGAAATTCGACTTTCTGGTAGAGAACTCGCTGCCCCAATTAAAATTGGTAATAATGTCTGGATTGGTGGTAGTGCAATTATTTGTCCAGGGATAACAATTGGCGACAATACTACTATTGGTGCTGGTAGTGTAGTTGTTAAAAGTATCCCAGCAAATGTTGTAGCTGCTGGCAATCCCTGCCGCATCATTCGGCATTTATCCTAAGATTTATAGCGGTTTGGGGAGTCAGAAGTCAGAAGTCAGGAGGACTTTATATTCTGACTCTTCGTTGGACAACAGGAAGTGGGGAACGTAGGGAGAAGAGGTAGATGGAGACACGGAGATACAGGAGTTTTTTCTTTCTTTAGGTTCGGAAGTTTGGATTCGACGGTAACCGCTAAGACCCCAACTTCTTCACCGCGTCTCCGCGTCTTCTTTCTCTGCCTTCTGCCTTTAAAATTTGTACCCTCTAGCAAGCCAATAGTGCCAATCTGCGATCGCTTCTTGAGTTTCGCTATCTGCATCAATGGCTTCTATTTCTGATAGCTTGGCAGAAAACACGTCTTCATCCGTGCCATCTGGATACACTACTTCCACATACATATCTTTTAAGCACTCATCATCTGGTGCCATTCCTAGCACCTCGACTTTTTTCTCCTCAACGGCAGATGTTTTGCGTGACTTCTTCTTCCACGTAGCCATAAAAGGTACGTTCAGAGTATCGTCGAGGTAGTAGTACCAACCCATCGCCCGTTCTTCTTTATCATCATCAGCATCAACAATTATCTCTGTTTCGATGCGATGCTCTCGGTTTTCGTCGCGTTCAACACTAGGCATAGGAAAGAGATTTGGGTATTATGCACCTTGATATGTTATATCTTTTTGGCGATTTCTGTCGATAAATCTCTGCTCTACCAAAAAACTACCTTTGGACAATACCGAACAGGGCTATCTGTGTCAATTCCTTTCTGCTGTCTCAGCCGACCGCGAAACGAGCAAATCATTTGGATTTAATCTATTTTTAGGCTTTCTCCCAGAAATAGGGGAATATCAGCTGTTAGTGGCAGATTTGCAAAAGTTGGTGACAGCTCGATAAAGCTATACAGTTCGGTTAAGAAAGTTGTGTGTTAAGGCGAGTAGAGTGAGATGAATTAGTGAAAAATAGCGATCGCTTCTGAGTTTACCTACACTTATCTTGACTTTTATCCATTTTTAGCGATGTGATGAGCAGTTATGATTGTGCCAAGGGTAGGCGATCGTAGCAGTCTCAAGATTTACTTGATAAATGGTTTATCTGTGATAAAAATTCATCGAATTGTAAAGATATTTATTCCTATTTGTTTAGCTTTGATATGCATTATCGTTTTGGTTAGCTTTCAATCACCAGATAATAAACGGGCTAACTTGTGTTGCACTACCAAACCTCTGACTCAAATCAAAGTTAATCGTTACGATGTTAATGGAATTAAATTGCGCGGTGGGACATTTACCAGAAAAGTTTCTTTTGATAGTACTAAAGAGCTAAAAGTAATCATTTTTCCCGAAGCGCTTTCCACTCAAATTTGGTCGAAAGTTTCCCCATCATCAATTAAATATATTGGTAAGGGTGGTGATGATAGTTGGAAAGAATGGTTGCGTCCCGATTATTTTTATTTACTCGAAGTTCCCCCACAAGCAACAGCCTTAGCTTTTGGCAGACTTTGTTATCGCAATGGAGATGTTGAGGTTGAGTCTATCAAAAAGCTGAAACAAATTTCTTCGGGGAAAATAATCATCAATGACAAAATATATCTTTCTGTTTCATCCCCACGACCAATGATTAATCCATATACTGTCATCGTCAATACTGGAAGTAATCGCCGAGATACACTTGGTACTCAAACTGAGGTGTATTTCACGATAGAAAACCTCAAGCTTGATTAAAAATTCAGATTTATCCCAATGATTTAGCGTATGTAAATGCTTATAGTTGCTTCTATCTTATGTAATATTTAGCTTAAGCGGTTACTAAAATTTTTAAGTCAATATAGCTGTTGTTTAAATTTTATGAGTCAGGCGATCGCAATCAAAACACTTATAAAATTTTGCCTATCAAAAGCACGAGCGATCGCTGAAAGTATCAACAAACTTGATTCTTGCTTTGTCTTTAAAGCACAATTAAGCATAAAATATGACTAATTTTTTGCACTATATATAACTTTCATATTGAACTTAAATGTTGTTAGTAACTTTACTTAATTAAAATAAAAACTTTAAATAAAACAATTAGTCAATTTTGTATTATTAACGACATAGGACAAGGAGTATCTATGCGTTTTTCTCAGCTTGGAGTAATTCTTGGTTGTACGGCAGTAGTTTGTGGATTGATTGCGCCTCTACAGGCAAAAGCTGTTAATTATCAGGTGAAGTCCGGTGTTACAAGCGTCTATCACGACCTCAGCTATCTAAGTAGTATTGGGTTAAACTTGACAGGTACTAATAATACAGTCGAACCAATCAACAGCGATTTTATAGTTGGCTTTGACATTGACCCAACTACTAACTTCACCTTCAGTGACACGGGCAGTTTCACTCCGCTCTCAGGTACAATCAAACACACTGGTACTGTTACATTTAATAATCAAACTACTATTGGTAACTTTGCTATTAGTTTTGATTCGACACGTGCCATTAACAATGCCAGTGGTCTTTATTTAAAAGACACATATTCTCTCAATACAATTTTGTTTGATTTGAGCGCACCGGAAAATGTAACATTAAATGGTAACAATTTAACCCTCAATAAAGTTAATTTACTGTTTTCTCCGGAGTTTGCTAAGATAATTGGCAATCCTAGCTTGGCAGGTAATCTAGCTGGAGTTGCACGAATTGATGCAAAAGTTGTTCCAGCTAATGCAGTACCCGAACCAACAAGTACGCTAGCTTTTTTGGCAGCAGGTGTAGGTCTGTTAGTAGTTAAGGTTAAAAAACAGATATAATCACTAATTTTAGCCAAAACATTGCTGTGTAGATTCAATAAGATTCGGGGCAATCATTCCATGAGTAGCAACTACTGGTAATATCAAGTTCGGCTAATTACTTACAATATGGTTGGTCTTTTTGGTAATTGGTAATTGGTAATTGGTGATGGGTGAACAGTTGTGTTTTTCTTTCCCATTACCCATTACCGACCCTCACAGATATCATAAGTATTCAACTGGACATGATATAAATCAATCTCGGCAGCTATTGAATCTTCACAGCAATTAATTCTAGTAGCACAATGCTACTAGTACAATGGGCGCGTAAATAAACCACCCCTTCGGGTGACGCTCCTGCGTCGCTAACGCTGCGCTAACGGCAGTTCCTCATGGGGGGAACCCCCAAGACCAGACTGCCTCACTATTCCAAATCAATGAAACGTTTACTCTGTATTCATTTTTAATTTTTAATTCAGCCTTGCGGTACTAGCTATATATCAGTTAATACACCAACCCAAGATGCGATCGCCTCCTGTAGTATTAGGCTTAATGCTTTTAAGATAAACAAAAATGGAATATGAGCATTATTGTCTTCGGCAGCATCAATATAGATTTAGTAGCAACAGCACCCCGGTTGCCAGTCGCTGGAGAAACATTGCTAGGAGAAGATTTTTTTAAAATACCCGGAGGCAAAGGCGCAAACCAAGCGGTAGCATTAGCGCGGTTAGGAATTCCTACTCAGATGGTGGGACGTGTTGGCGCAGATAGTTTTGGTGCAGAACTTGTTAGTAATTTGCAAGCTGCTGGTGTACGGACTGACAATATCTTTGTAGATGAAACCGTTAGTTCTGGAGTCGCCATTATTACTGTAGGCAGTGCAGGCGAAAATCAAATCATCGTCATTCCTGGGGCAAATAGACGTGTCAATCAAGAAGATGTAGAGCGATTATCTCACTTATTACCAACAGCTACAGCACTGCTTTTACAACTAGAAATACCGATTGCTGCTGTGGTGGCAGCTGCCAAAGCAGCACAAGATGCAAATATTACAGTAATTCTCGACCCCGCACCCGCACAATCTAATTTACCAGACGAACTTTATCCGTTAGTGGACATTATTACGCCGAACGAAGTTGAAGCTGGGCAATTGGTGGGTTTTGTTGTAGATGGAGAGAAATCAGCAGCAAAGGCAACCGAAATTTTATTGCAACGGGGTGTGAAATCTGCGATCGTCAAACTGGGTACTAAAGGCGTTGTTTGTGCCACCGCTGAGGAAACTTTTTTTGTACCAGCATTTCCAGTTCATGCAGTTGACACCGTTGCTGCTGGTGATGCTTTTAATGGTGGTTTAGCAGCAGCACTTTTTACAGGACTTTCTTTAAATCAGGCAGTTATTTGGGGTGCAGCTGCGGGTGCTTTGGCAGCCACAAAACTAGGGGCACAAACTTCGCTGCCTGATAAGTTGACTTTTGATGCTTTTCTCAAGGAAAGGGGAGTGGGGCAAATAGAGAGACGCGGGGACGCGGGGATGGGGAGACGTGGAGAATAACCGCTGACTCTTGCCTATTGCCTTCTAACAACTGACAACTGTACAGACGCGATTAATCGCGTCTGTACTACTTACCAATATCCTCATTCCAAAGTTCGGGGTTAGTTTCAATAAACTCACTCATCATCTGTTCGCATTCGTCAAGATTGAGGTCAATTACTTCCACGCCGTGGGATACCATAAATTCTTTAGCACCGGGAAAAGTGCGTGATTCTCCGGCGATGACTTTTTTAATGCCAAATTGCACCACTGCCCCAGCGCACAAATAACACGGCATTAAGGTTGAATATAATGTTGTACCTTTGTAGTTGCCAACTCTACCAGCGTTGCGGAGACAATCGATTTCGGCATGGGTGACAGGATCGCCATCTTGTACGCGCTTGTTGTGTCCTCTGCCGAGAATTTTGCCATCCTTGACGAGAACGGAACCGATGGGAATTCCACCTTCTTGTCTACCTTGTTTTGCTTGTGCGATCGCAGCTTCCATAAATTCATCCATTTGTTAATTCTCCTGTATATGTCAAAACAACTCGTATTAATGGATCACGATGGCGGCGTAGATGATTATCTAGCAACTATGCTGCTGTTGACGATGGATAGCATAGAACTTCTTGGCGTTGTTGTCACTCCAGCTGATTGCTATATCCAACCAGCCGCTAGCGCTACACGTAAAATTCTAGATTTGATGGGATTTTCTCATATCCCAGTTGCAGAAAGCACAGTGCGGGGTATTAATTCCTTCCCGTATCTTTATCGGCGTGATTCGTTTGTTATTGACCATTTGCCAATTCTCAATCAAAGCGAAATTGTAAATACACCTCTGGCTGCACAAACAGGTCAAGATTTCATGGTAAAAGTGTTGCGCGAGGCATCAAAACCAGTCACGCTGATGGTGACAGGGCCGTTGACGACAGTAGCAACGGCACTGGACAAAGCACCAGACATTGAAGCGAAGATTCAAAAGATAGTCTGGATGGGGGGTGCGTTAAATGTTTCTGGCAATGTGGAAAAAAATTGGGAACCAGGACAAGACGGTTCTGCCGAATGGAATGTTTATTGGGACGCAGTTTCAGCAGCGCGGGTGTGGGAAACACAACTTGAAATTATTATGTGTCCTTTGGATTTAACGAACAATGTGCCCGTTACATCGGAATTAGTGTACAAAATGGGGCGACAACGCCACTATCCTATCTCTGATTTAGCAGGACAATGTTATGCATTGGTTATTCCCCAAGATTATTATTTTTGGGATGTGTTGGCAACAGCTTATCTGGGACATCCAGAATTTTATCAATTGCGCGAATGGGAAACAGAAATTATTACTACTGGTCTCAGTCAAGGGCGTACTAAAGTAGTGTCTGGTGGTCGCAAGATTTATGCAATGGATAAAGTAGATAAAGAAGCTTTTTACGCTTACATTTTGCGGCAATGGGCAAGGTAAAAATTAAAACCACTCTCTGTGCATAAGGACAAGCAATTTGCTCTCATGTAGTCATTTGAGTTAGACGAACGTACTAACAGAACTTAAACTAGGCCTAATCCGAACAAATACTTACATTTGCTATGTTGATAATTGAAAATTTAAATAAGTATTATGGGCAAAGAAAAGTTTTACAAGATTTGAATTTGCATATTAATGCAGGAGAAATTTACGGTTTGTTAGGGGCAAATGGAGCCGGGAAGACAACGACAATTAATATTATTTGTAATTTACTCAAAGCTGACAGCGGTAATATCGCAATTAATAATCAACCAGTTTCCGAAGCAACAAAAAAAATAATTGGTGTCGCGCCTCAAGAAAATTTACTGTATAAAAGTTTGACTTGTGAAGAAAACCTGAAATTTTTTGCTGATATTTATGGTTTAAACCGCGAAAGTTGTCAAAAACAGGTAAAAGAAACCTTGGCGGCAGTAAACTTACTAGATAGAGCAAAAAGTCCAGTAGAAAACCTTAGCGGTGGGATGCGGCGGCGATTGAATATTGCATTAGCTTTGGTACATCAGCCGAAATTAGTGATTCTTGATGAACCTACAACTGGGTTAGATATTGAAGCGCGATACGAAATATGGGAGTTAATTGGGCAACTCAAAAATCAGGGAATTACGATTTTGCTGACGACTCATTTATTAGATGAAGCAGAGCGTCTTTGCCAGAGAATTGGTATTTTGAAAAATGGTCGAATTTTAGCTGAGGGTAGTTTAGCTGAGTTACGCACATTAATTCCAGCACAAGAAATTGTAGCACTACAGACCACACAAAAAGAACAAGCGATCGCCCGTGCCCAAGAATATGGCTTTACCCATAGGCGTTATGGTAACGAACTAGCTTTTTGGTTACCAGAACATCTGGAATTAAAAGAAATTATTGCCCGCTTTGAAGGAATAGCAATTGATTCGATTTCTCGTCAGCCAGTACGATTAGAGCATATTTATTTAGAAATAACGCAAAATAATTAGTAGTTCATAATTACGAATTACGAATTACCAATTATCTTTATTCCCATTGAGTCTCGAATGCATCTTGCCCATTTCCATAAATCAAATCTCCATATTTCTGCCAATGAGTAGCTTCTTGTGAAGACAATGGGGGTGCGTGCAACACAGAAAGGTTTTGCTCTAATTGCTGCGTAGTCTGTGGGGCAGTGAGTGCCAGACGTACCGCAGGATGGTGTAGTACATAGCGGTAACAGTCTGCTGCCGTAGGTGGTTCTGCTTGCCAGTCGGGATGTCCTTTGAGTAGCGATCCCCAACGCGTGCAAGTAAACGCCACTACAGGAACGTCCAAGCTTTGAGCAGCGGGCAAAACATCCTCTTGGACTTTACGGTGTGCCATATTGTAGCGGTGCATTAACACGTCACACTGACCGCTTTCGATTAATTCTTTGGCAATGCGTCGGTTGTGAGTAGTAACTCCTACGTAGCGTAAAATTCCAGAGTCCTTCCAATACCGTAATGCCTCAAGCACCTCGCACACCTGATTGATGTCATCACTAGGGGAGACATATTCGACAAAGAACACATCTACTCCATTAATGTTAAGGCGATCGCGCACACAGTTGAGATAATTACGTAAAGAGATAATATCTCGGTCTTCACTCCCCGTTGCGATCAAAACTTGTTCGCGCTTTGCCCCCAACAAAGATTTTAGTCCATCCAAAAAGTTTTCAACTTTGAGATCGTAAAAGAAGAAATAATTAATTAGAGCCTCAAAGGCCACCGAGACGCAAGTAGCATCCATTTGCTGTTGCCCTGCTAAACCGAGAATGCTTGCTGGCTGCCCTTGTGGCGTTACTATTTCCACACTCAACTACCCTGCTTCTACAACTTAGGTTGCCTTTAGTAATAGTATCTAGGAATTGCAAAGATGAAGAATAGGCAACGGATTTGTGATAAAGATTGTTAATCCAAAATTATCATCAGGTCTTACACTCTAGATTTTCGCACTTTGGAAATTTTGGATTGGCGATCGCAACAGATTTTAAGATTTCCACGATCGAAAAGCTGTTAAAGTCTGAAATTACAGATTCAGGTGAGGTGGGTAATGAGCGATGCCTGACTCTCAAGCAACAGCTCGCCATCACATGATTCCACTTGACGTAACCTATTCTGCTTAATTTTCGCTAGTATTGGCACAAATATCTCTATTAATCCAGCAGTACACGTTTCAGGCACAGAGGCAATGAGTCAAAACCCCTCGATAGATTCCGGCACTCAATCGTCTAAATCTGGGTTGAGGCCGGCATTAGCATCAGCACTAGCGAGTTTAGAAGTGCAGCTAGATCAGGAGTTAGCCCGATACCGACGCACGCGAATTGGCATGAGGACACCAAATCAATCCCGTGTGGGCAGTTATATCAGCAGTCAACCCCAAGAACTGACAGAAACTACTGCAACAGTGGGCAAAACTCAGCCATCAGCAGCAGAAATGAAAATTGATATACCACCTGTATCTGTGCCCAATCAGCTTCCAAAAAACTCAGCACCAGCTACACCCAAGACTGAAGCACTAGATAATCCCGAAGTCTCCTCTAACCCTGATGCTAAAACACAACTTCCACTGCCCCCACTAGATAACAGTAGTAGCATAGTGCCTGCGGTAGTTAAAGATGCTCAAAAGGACAATCTTCCGCAGGCAAATGACGCTCCCAAACAGCCTGACGATTACTTGGAATCGAGTGAAGCACTACTGCGAAGTTTGACAGATGAACAACCACAAACAAGAAAGCCCAGCAATTCTAGCGACAGTCTGCTATCACCTTTGGGTATAGGCTCGATGTTACTGCTATTAGTGGCTAGTCTCACCTTGGGCTATGTAGTGTTCAATCCCAAAAGTTTGCCTCAGTTGAATCTAGGCAAATTATTTAATGGTAACTCGTCTCCTAGTGCGGAAAATCCTCAAGAATTTGGGACTAATCCCCAATCTCAGCCTCAGCCAGAACTCACGCCTATACCCAGGTATCCGAATTTAGCCGCTAAAGAATTTCCAGAAGTTAGAGATCCCAATGATGTAGTTGGTTTACAGCCGAAAGTTCAACCAACCCCTACAACATTGCCTAACCCGATTTATGCTCAACCAGCCAATCCTCCAGTTGTCAATCCGCTACCAATCGACCCTCCTCTACCACAGACGCAGCCTTTGCCTCCTTTGATACCTCCAGTATCAACGTTACGACCTTCGCCCCAGCCAACTATAACGCCACCAAAGATCGATTCAGAAATCACACCAGCAGCAGATGGGTTTTATCATATAGTGACGGACAATCAAGGCGATGCCGCTTGCGGCAAGCCTTGCAGTCTACGCGCTCTCGCTAATGCGAGAAAAGTAGTTCCCGATGCTTACTTATCACGCAGCCAAAAATTGATTTATCTCGGTGCGTTGAAAACAAAAGAAGAAGTACAACGAAGGTTGCAAGAATTACAAGTTAAGGGAATTAAAGCACGGGTTGAGCAACCATGAGTTGCAAAAATCTACAATAGGATGAGGGTACTGGGGATTGATTATTCTTCTTGTTCCCCTAATCCCTAGTCTCGCGCGAAGCGCTTTGGGCAAAAAGTGAATGGAGAGCTGACATGGAACTAATCAAGCGTATCCTGCGGGTGATTCGCGCTAATCTCAATAGTTTGATTGGCAGTGCAGAAGATCCAGAAAAGGTTCTGGAACAAGCTGTTATGGAAATGCAAGAAAATTTGGTGCGATTGCGGCAAGGGGTAGCGCAAGCGATCGCTACTCAAAAACGCACTGAACGGCAAGCTGCTGCTGCCCACTCAACATCAGAAGAATGGTATCGCCGCGCCCAACTAGCACTGCAACAAGGTAACGAACCTTTAGCCAGAGAAGCTCTCACTAAACGTCGAGCTTACCAAGAAACTGCCACAGCCCTTACTAACCAAATAGGGCAGCAAAACGATGTGGTAGCTAGGCTCAAAAAGGATATGCGGACGCTAGAGTTAAAAATTTCTGAGGCCAAAACTAAAAAAGATATGTACATTGCTCGCGCCCGTTCTGCCGAGGCTTCTTATCGACTTCAAGAAATGCTCGACGGAGTTTCTCCCAACAGCAGCCTCAATGCTTTTGAGCGCATGGAAGATAAAGTTTTGCAGATAGAAGCGAAATCCGAAGCGATCGCAACTCTGGGTAGCGATGACTTGCAAAAACAATTTGACTCTCTAGAGTCTGCTAGTGACATCGATACAGAACTAGCAGCCATGAAGGTACAGGTGTTAAATGAAGGCAAAAACCCACCGCAACAACAGTTAAGCGAAGGTTCAGAGCCTTGAAGATTGGGCAGAGGGGCAGGGGAGCAGAGGGGCAGAGGGGAAAGAAAGCTTGTCTGGTATTTTTGGCTTTTGTTAACTGAATAGTTATTTCCGCAACGCTGGACTAGAGTATATCTTTACAATAAACGGGCGTTGGGGTGTACCGAACCAAACCGGAAAGATTACATTGAAATAGGAAGCTATTAAATAATAAAAAAGCTAACTGTCCAACAAAGCGCGTAAACTCCAAAAGGAAAAACAAAATTATGGGATTATTTGATCGTATTAAGCGAGTAGTTAGTTCTAATCTGAACGACTTAGTCAATAAAGCTGAAGACCCCGAAAAAATGCTAGAGCAAGCCATCCTGGAAATGCAGGAAGACTTGGTACAGTTGCGTCAGGGAGTTGCCCAAGCGATCGCCGCTCAAAAACGTACAGAGAAACAGTACAATGATGCCCAAAATGAAATTAATAAGTGGCAACGCAATGCCCAATTGGCGCTGCAAAAAGGTGATGAGAACTTAGCACGACAAGCGCTAGAACGCAAAAAGACTTTTACCGACACCAGTACAGCCCTGAAAACTAGCTTGGATCAGCAAAGCACTCAGGTTGAAACTCTCAAGCGCAACTTAATCCAGCTAGAAAGCAAGATTTCTGAGGCTAAGACCAAAAAAGAAATGCTCAAAGCGCGGATTACTACTGCCAAAGCCCAAGAGCAACTTGAAGGTATGGTGCGTGGGATGAACAGCAACAGTGCTATGGCTGCCTTCGAGCGGATGGAAGAAAAAGTCCTGATGCAAGAAGCTCGTGCCCAGTCAGCAGCAGAGTTGGCAGGTGCAGACCTAGAAAGCCAATTTGCCCGGTTGGAATCGGGTAGCGATGTTGATGATGAATTGGCAGCTTTGAAAGCATCACTAGCTCCTGCAAGTCCAGCAAATCAACCCCAACTGCCACCACAACAAACCACCCCTCCCAACACCGCTTCCCAATCTAATGAAGTGGTTGATGCCGAGTTGGAGTCCCTACGCAAGCAATTGGATCAATTGTAACATTTGTATAATACCGAATTTGAGCAGTCCCACACCTACTGGTTGTGGGATTTTGCTTCAATAGTCAACTGTTAGTTGTTTATCTTTACCACTGACAACTGACTACTGACCGCTGACCCTCAGATTGAGATAGAGTATTTTGTGTGTCAACTTTGAACGATGCCACCTAATGGAGACTGCAATGAGTAAAGGTGTAACCACCATCACTGATGCCGAGTTTGAAACACAAGTGTTAAAAGCCGAGCAGCCTGTATTAGTTTACTTTTGGGCTTCCTGGTGTGGACCGTGTCAATTGATGTCGCCGCTGATTAATTTGGCTGCAACCACATACAGCGATCGCCTCAAAGTCGTCAAAATGGAAATCGATCCGAATCCTGCCACTGTCAAGCAGTACCAGGTGGAAGGCGTTCCAGCGCTCAGGCTCATTCAAGGTGAGAAAATATTAGTATCCACTGAGGGAGTTATTGGCAAAGATAAACTACTCAGCCTCCTAGATACGCACTTAAATAGTAATTAGTCCATAGTCTAACCATTTTCGACTATTGACTATTGACCCCCTTGAGCATTGACCAACATGCAATTTGCAAAGCGTTTACAAACCCTGCAATCCAACGTATTTGCTGATATGGATAGAGCCAAGGCAGTGGCTCGCTCAGCAGGACGACAAATAATTGATTTGTCACTAGGTTCTTCTGATTTACCCGCCCAGGCGCACGTTATCGAGGCGATCGCCCAATCTCTCCACGACCAAAGTACCCACGGTTACTTGCTGTTTCACGGTACTCAAGCATTTCGCCAAGCCGCAGCTCATTGGTACGAACAAAAATTCGGCATCAGTGTCGATCCAGAAACTGAGGTGTTGCCCCTGATTGGTTCTCAGGAAGGGACTGCCCATTTACCCCTAGCACTGCTCGACCCTGGAGATTTTGCCCTGTTGCTCGATCCAGGCTACCCCTCCCATGCTGGGGGAGTTTATCTAGCCAGTGGGCAAATCTACCCGATGCCCTTACTCGCAGAAAATTATTTTCTCCCAGTATTGGCAGATATTCCTGCCGCTGTCTTAGCCCAATCGCGGATGATGGTGTTGAGCTATCCTCACAATCCGACTGCGGCGATCGCACCTTTATCTTTCTTCCAAGAAGCTGTAGCTTTCTGTCAGCAACACAACCTTGTCTTAGTTCACGATTTCCCCTACGTAGATTTAGTATTTGAGGAAACTGGAGACTGGAGAAAAAAAGTACATGGAGACAATTCCCTCCCCGCGTCCTTGAGTCCCCGCGTCCCCGCGTCCTCTTCCCGCTCCCTAGTCCCTTCAATTCTGCAAGCTGACCCAGATAAAAGTGTCTCGATTGAATTTTTCACCCTTTCTAAGTCTTACAATATGGGCGGCTTCCGGATTGGCTATGCCATTGGCAATGCTCAGTTAATTAACGCCTTACGTCAAGTCAAAGCAGCCGTCGATTTTAATCAGTATCGGGGGATTTTGAATGGGGCGATCGCAGCTCTAACAGGTCCCCAAGTGGGGGTAAAAGATTCAGTAGCTACCTTCCGCAAACGTCGCGATGCCTTCATCAATGCTTTACACCAAATCGGTTGGCAAGTTCCTACTCCTAAAGCCACGATGTATATTTGGGCTAAGTTACCCGCACAGTGGAATCAAAATTCTATAGAATTTTGCACCCAATTAGTCAAACAAACCGGTGTTGCGGCTTCCCCTGGTGCTGGTTTTGGCAAATCTGGGGAAGGTTATGTTCGTTTTGCTTTAGTGCATGAGCCACCTTTATTAGAAGCTGCTGTCCGGAGAATTGCGGAGTCTCTTTAATTGAAGGATAAAGTTTTTATCTGAGATTTACAGTAAATTTATGAGTTGCCATCTGTACTGAGGTACTTTCGGGATAAACTACAAAAAAGTCTTTGCAAGTATTAAAGATACTAAAACTTAACAGTGGAAAGTATCTTTATTCTTGGTCTCAAATTTCATTCCTAAAACTCAGTAATACAGTGTGCATGGCAGGCAATTTCAAAAAAATAAGTATTTGTACTTTGACTTTTATTGTTATTGGTGTATTAGAGCAGGCTCCTGTTTTGGCCTTAACTATTGCGTCAACACAAGCGACTTCCATAACAGAAAGTTCTCCTGGCGTTAGCGGTTCCCAAGTAGTGAATATACTGAGTAACGGGGAAATTACAGATGAAACGAACTCAGAAAAAAATGAGTTACTATTGCTTGCTACACGCAACATCGAGGAAATAATTCAAGCTAGTGAAGTTTCTGTGGTGACAATTGACGAGACAACGCGCTACTACATCGCTCAAACACCTGTTACCAAACAAGATACCTTTACACCTGCTTATAGAAATGTCTGGGTAAAGCCAAATGACGTACCCCTCAAACGAAAAGTGCCAGAACCTTCCACAGTACTAGGATTAATATCTATGATTGGCTGGTTCGGCACTCAGCGCAAAGGAAGAACAGCAAACAAGTCAGGGAGCAGGGTAGTATAAGGCTACAGTTTCAAAACGAACAAAAGAGGTAAAAGAAGCAGTTAGCTTCTTTTTTTATAATTTTTTAATATTTTTACTGTAAAATTACGGTTGTTTCCCAAACATTTCTTGACACAATAGTTAGATATATTTATTTACCGAGATCGCTAAAAATGACTTATTTTTAAAGTCAGCTAAGAATTTATTATCGTAAAGGAAAAGGAGTCAAAGTTATCATTAAGTTTTGCTAAATTTTAGGTAATAGGATAATATCCTGAAGCAGAGGAGTGCAGATAATTTTAATCTTTGTCAATTGTGAGTACCTGACATCAGCAAAATTTCCCTTCATGAGAACTTCACATTAATTTTATTTGAGTTCCTTCGCAAAGATGGTTGACTTTTAACCTAAGATAATACTAAAAATGACAGCACATCTACTTACTATAGAGCGGCAAATAAAGTCGCCTCAAGCAAGACGAGTTCTATTAATTGAAGATAATGATGTCAATAGGATGCTGCTGAGTGACTATCTCAGCTACTGTGGATATGATGTCCAAAGTTTATCAGATGCATCTACTTTTTTTGCAACTATAGAAAAATTCCAGCCTGAGTTAATGTTGTTAGACTTAAAATTACCAGGTGTTGACGGTTATCTGCTGCTAGAACAAATTCAGCAAAAGCCAAATTTATCAAAGATACCGATTATCGTAGTTTCAGCTTTTGCTTTTAAAGCCGATCGAGAACGAGCTATGAATCTAGGCGCTAGCCGCTACTTAATCAAACCTGTAAATCTAACCGAACTGCTTCTAGCAATTGAAGAAGAATTATCTTGTATTCCCATATAAAATTTGTTGTTAGTGCAAAACTATTCAGTTCTTTGAGTGTTAATAAACTCTTCGACATTTTCACTAAGGTGTTGCACAGAATTGCCGATTTCATAAATCTTGCGTTGTACTTGTGCTAGCATCAAAACTGCTGTTTGTAGTTCGTTTAATGCCTCAGCCATAGCCTCGCGGTAACTAGATTCAAACTCTTGTAGATTCATAAATTTGCTCTCGGCTAAAATCACTCCCTCATTTATAATTAAATCATAGCTATAAATGTAAGTTGCCAAAACCGTTAATTCGCTTAATCTTTGATATTAAATTAATAATCCGAAATATTGCCTATCTCAAAATGGCTAAATAAATCTCTCATTTAATTAGATAATAGATATATAGAGCCAGTTTGTACAAAGCACAAGAATATAATTTACAACTGAAACTACAAAAACTTTAAGAACAACAACAAATAATAATTTTTGAACTTTCAAAATAATATATGAATTTCAAATTATTGATAAAAAATCGAGGAAACCTTATAAAAACTACTAAAAATATGTAGGTAAACCATTTTAGATTTTGCGAAAAGTTTAGCCAGTCGCGTGGTATGGCAGTCCGATCTAATATCAAGCCCGGCTAATTAGTTATAATTCCTGAATCAATGCAGAAAGCCCGAAAACCTTCCCTCTGCGACGGATACTTTCACGCCAGTTGCTTCAAGTCGGCAGAGCCGACGACAGTCGCTTCAAGTCGGGAAACCCGCCTCGCCCACAACGCTGTCTCTCCAAAGCACTGGCTCCTCAACGGGGGGAACCCTCCGAAGTTAGCTTGGAGGGAGACCCTCCTGGCGACTTCTCTCCGCACGGAAGTGTCGTCACCTCGCGGTCTTAATGATAAGTCTTTAATCGGACATGACATCAGGGGTTTTTCCGACTTGCACGACCTGGTGTGCTATGAGGTTTTCTCTACCAGCAAAAAAATTTATTTTTTCTTAAAATAGTAAGTGGGTAAATTTGTAAAATTACCTAAGTTGGGTTGTGACAACATCTGTTCAAATACCACCATTGCTTAAAGATCCAGATCGTCTGGAAAGCCGTCTAGCCGAAATTCCACCGGAACCGGGAGTTTATTTCATGCGCGACGGAAGCGATCGCATTATCTACATAGGTAAATCCCGCAAGTTGCGATCGCGTGTCCGTTCTTACTTCCGGGAAGGGTACACCAAAAGCGAACGCATCGCCACCATGGCTAAGCAGGTGAGCGAAATTGAATTCATCGTCACCGATACCGAAGCTGAAGCCTTGGCGCTGGAAGCTAACTTAATCAAGCAGCACCAGCCATACTTTAACGTGCTGCTTAAAGATGATAAAAAATATCCCTATGTCTGCATTACTTGGTCAGAAGATTATCCACGAATATTTATTACTCGTAAACGCCAACGAGGCAAAGAAAAGGATAAATTCTACGGCCCTTATACTGATGCTGGTTTGTTGCGAGAAATTTTACGAATTAGTAAGCGGATATTTGCACTGCGACAACGACCTCAACCATTATTTAAAGACCGTCCTTGCTTGAATTATGATATGGGGCGTTGTCCGGGTGTGTGTCAGCAGTTGATTTCACCAGAAGAATACCGCAAAACTGTACAAAAGGTGGCGATGGTATTCCAAGGTCGAACTCAGGAACTGATTGACATTTTGACAGAACAAATGCACAAATCAGCAGAGGCGTTGAACTTTGAGTCAGCGGCGCGGATTCGCGATCAAATAGCTGGGTTAAAGTCGCTGACTGCGGATCAAAAAGTATCTTTACCAGATGATACAGTTTCACGGGATGCGATCGCACTGGCTGCCGACGCACAACATGCCTGTATTCAATTATTCCAGATTCGGGCTGGGCAACTGGTAGGACGTTTAGCATTTGTGGCAGATACTCACGCCGAACCAGGAGCTATCTTACAAAGAGTTTTAGAAGAACACTACCAAACTGCTGACTCAGTGGAAATACCCACAGAAATTTTAGTACAGCACGAGTTACCAGAGGTAGAGATATTGGCGGATGTCTTGACTCAGCGTAAGGGAAGAAAAGTGACGATTTTAGCTCCCCAGCGGCAAACCAAGGCAGAATTGATTGAAATGGTAGAGCGCAATGCTCAATATGAATTGCAAAGAATGCAGAAATTGAGCGATCGCAACCAGCAAGCAATGCAAGATTTAGCCACGATTCTCGATTTACCCGACTTACCTCACCGCATCGAAGGTTATGATATCTCTCACATTCAAGGTTCCAATGCTGTAGCTTCCCAAGTAGTGTTTATCGACGGTTTACCTGCTAAGCAGCATTATCGTCACTACAAAATTAAAAATCCCACAGTTACAGCCGGACACTCAGATGATTTTGCTAGCTTGGCTGAAGTTATTCAGCGGCGGTTTCGCAAGTATAGTGAAGATCCACAATTATCAAGAGTAGGTAATCCCGACTGGCCTGATTTAATTATGATTGATGGCGGTAAAGGTCAGTTATCATCAGTTGTCGCCGTTTTGCAAGAGCATAATTTGTTAGAAGACTTACGAGTTGTAAGTCTAGCAAAGCAGCGAGAAGAGATTTTTTTACCAGGAGAATCTCAACCCTTGGAAACTGAGGCAGAACAACCAGGGGTGCAATTGTTACGAAGATTGCGAGATGAAGCGCATCGGTTTGCAGTGACTTTCCATCGTCAGCAACGCAGTGATAAATTGAAGCGATCGCGTTTAGATGAAATTCCCGGCTTGGGACACCACCGCCAGAAGCAGCTTTTAGGGCATTTTCGCTCAGTAGACTATATTCGGCAAGCCACACCTCAACAACTAACTGAGGTTGCAGGAATAGGCCCGCATTTAGCTCAAGAAATTTACGATTATTTTCATCCCTCATGAGGTGAAAATAGCAATCGTAATCTTACGTAATAAAAGACAATACGCAGAAGTTATGGATAATTGATAACTGGGAAAACCCATTACCGATTACCCATTGCCCATTAACCATTACCAACCACTAGATTAGCAGACGTACCTGATGCATTCTTTGCGTCTACACATTTTCAGTGGATGTAAAGAAACATTTCTGTTTCTTAGAAGCGCCCCACTGGCAGCACAGCACCCGCTACGAATGAAACAAACAAAATACTCCGTATTTTTACTCCTAACTCAGCACTCAGCACTGTTTCTTGCTCTTTTAACTTTACTTCTAAGTAAGAGTTCATTACAGACTATTAAGAACGCTATATGGTTAGTAAATATTAACTAAAGCTTAAGAGCGATATTTTGTTACGAAATATACAGTATTTTCTAGCTTTTAATTTTTGAATACAAGAACAGCTTTTTTTGTGTTTATCTAAGATGACTGCAAATAAGGCTTTCTCAAGCCATTAGTCATAGGGATCGCTGAATCTCTAAGTCGTATACCATCAGGAAAATCATTTATGTGTCTAAAGTGGGATGATAAAATCACCTAGATTTTAGGACAATAGTTGAAGATTAATCAAAGTTTTTCAAAGATAAAATCTTTTTTAAAATAATCGGTTAATATATTGGCTGTTTGTTAACTTTGGTCAAACCAAAAATATTAGCTAGCTTAATTGACGGTTTTTTCTCAGACGAACTTATTACAACCAAAGGTAAAAAAATGCATACAGTACAAAAAATTCACTGTCCAAACTGTGGCAGTGCAGGAGAACGTCACTATATTTCTGATAGTCAAATAACTCGCACGCAATGCCCAGCTTGTGACTACTTAATGATTAGTTGCACTCGCACAGGCAGAGTGATTGAGGCTTATGCCCCAGGTATTTTGGCAAGAAGATAAAGGTCAAAAGGGAAAAGAAGTAGACATTCTTTCTTTGGTCTTTTTACTTTTTATTTATTCTCAGTTGTCCACAAGCAGCGTCAGCTTCTAACCCACGGGAGTAGCGGACGCTAACAGCTATTTGTTGTTGCTTGAGGATGTTAACAAAAGCTTGAATGCGATCGCGATTGGGGCGTTTGTAATCAACTTCTGCAATGGGGTTGTAGGGAATCAAATTCACATGGCTTTGGAAACCTCGCAGACGTTTTGCTAATTCCAATGCTTGTTCTGGCAAATCGTTCACCCCAGCCAAGAGAATATATTCAAAAGATACACGTCGCCCTGTAATTTCCACGTATTCCCGACATTCAGCTAGTAAATCCTCTAGTGGGTAGGGGCGGGCACTAGGTATTAGTTGTTCCCGTAGTGCTTGGTTGGGTGCGTGGAGACTAACAGCAAGAGTGATTTGCAAATGGTGTTGGGCTAACTGACGGATGCGATCGCGAATACCCACTGTAGAAACAGTAAGCGATCGCTGTCCTATACCGACATCTTGATTTAGAGATCTCAAAGCTGCGAGGACATTCTCGGTATTCAACAATGGTTCGCCCATGCCCATGAATACTACATGGCTAACCCGCTGCTGAAAATCTTCTTGGACAGTTAACACTTGATCGACAATTTCATACCTTGCGAGGTTGCGCTTGTAGCCACCTTTGCCAGTAGCACAGAAATCACACGCCATTGGACAACCCACTTGGGTAGAGACACATACTGTTAAACGCTTGTCTGTGGGAATGCCAACGGTTTCAATAATTTGACCGTCTGTCAGTTGTAAGAGGTACTTGATTGTGCCATCGGGTGCAACAGCGCGGTGGTGTATATTTGAACGTCCAATGGAAATTTTTGCCAGTTCTGCACGCCATTGTTTGGGAAACACAGAAATATCACAAAGCGATCGCACTCCCTTTTGATAAATCCACTCATGCAATTGCTTTCCTCTATAAGCGGGTTGTCCCTGCTGTTGCACCCAAGTGCTTAACTCGGCTAGCGAAGCACCTACTAAAGGAGGAATTATTTCTGATGTTCTTGAGTCAACCGAAGAAATAAGAGGCGTAGCAGACATAACAAAACCAAGAGTTGATATTGGATCTCTATCCTACAGCTTCCAAATTAACTCAGTTGCCTGAGGGGAATCTCAATCACAAACTCGGCCCCTTCTTTGGGTGTCGAAATACACTCTAACTTACCGCCATGTTTATCTACCACAATTTGATAGCTGATGGATAATCCCAAACCGGTACCTTTTCCTACAGGTTTAGTAGTAAAGAAGGGGTCAAATAATTTAGTTCTAACTTTCTCTGTGATGCCCGAACCATTATCTTTGATACTGATTAGCAAACGCTGTCGATTTTGTACTTGAGTGCGAATTATAATGCGACTGGGATTTTGTTGAATCTCTTCTTGGGAGCGGTTTTGATCGTGCTGATGTAAAGCATCAATTGCATTATTCAAGATATTCATAAATACCTGATTCATTTGTCCCGCATAGCATTCCACAAGAGGGATATCGCTATATTCTTTAATAACTTCTATTGACTGCTGTTGTGATTTTGCTTGAAGACGATGCTGCAAAATCAGTAATGTACTATCGATACCCTCATGAATATCAACAAGTTTCATTTCTGCTCGATCGAGTCGCGAGAAGTTGCGTAAAGTTTTGACAATCTCACAAATCCGACTAGCACCAAATTCCATGGAAGATAAAATTTTTGGTAAATCCTCTATGATAAACTCTAAGTCAAAAGTATTAAGTAATGCTTGGATTTGTATACTATCTTGCTGATAAATTTTTTGGTATAGTTTGATGAGACTCAGTAAATTTTGAGTATATTCATTAATATATTTAAGATTGCCGTAGATAAAATTTACAGGGTTATTAATTTCGTGCCCAACTCCAGCTAATAACTGACCCAGTGAAGACATTTTTTCAGTTTGAATCAGTTGAGACTGGGTTTGTTGCAATTCCTTAAGAGCTTGTTCTAAATCTTGAGCTTGTGTTGCGGCAATCTTAGCCAAAGATTCTTGCACTTGTAATGCTTTTTCTAGCTCTGACTGGCGCTGTATCAGTTCATCTGTTAATTTTTTGATATCCTCCAACGCGTTGTTTTTAGCTTTGATCGTAAAAATCAAGTCAACAGTTTGGTCGTGCATCGCAAAGTCTTTAAGCTTAAGATTGTAGTCAGAGATAGCAGTCAAATCATTTACCCAAACAGAGCAGAGAAAAAGCATAACATCCTGCTCTGGAATATACATCATTTGCCCTTTGAGAAGGATGCCATTGTCCAGAGATTCAAACAGAAATAAAGAGTCAAGCCGCTTAGCGATCGCTGTAAAATCAATCTGAATATTGGGACGCTTAATCTGAAAATGTTGCTCGATTAATTTGCCCAGCAAAGGTTCTGGGTGTACGCGTTGCAAAACTTCCCCAACCTGTAAAATTTTCCTCTCCCGATTGAATACAATATGAAATGGAAAAGCTTGATTAAATAACTGTGGGGGAATATTAAATTGAGGAGAACTCATGAAGTAGTTAGTTAGATTTATACTCAATCAAGAAAGCATCATGGTCGGCACCTTCTTCTCGATTTTGAGTCTGAGTAATGTTCACTTCTGTATTGAATTTTGTTCCCAAACCCCTGAGTAAGCCAACAACCATTGGAGCTAATCCTTGTCGTATGGAATGGTAGTGTAATTCCAAGGAATTTTTTTCTATTTCAGTACAATCAAACGAAGGAGGATGATATTGCGGGAAATTGACACTCAGACGAGTGTGAAGGTCATCCAAATTTGCCAAAAATTCTGGTAGGTTATCCCCACTCATATCCAGCATTGCACCGTAGCCCACCTTGCCAGTGTACTGTATCCAATACTCTCCAAAGGCTTGCATAACTTCCGTAGCAGATAAATCCAGCGCCTCACTTGTCGCCTTCACCAATCTGTGAGTTAGGTCATCAGGATAGGGTTCCATCCTCAGAAAAGTCTCTAACTCTATTTCTGCCTTTTTTTTGATCGTTTGCCAAGTTTCTTCACCAAAGCGATCGCGCACCATATCCTGAATCGCTTTATTTATTAGCCCGTACATTTATGCATTCCTTTATTATTAGATTCTTTGAAAGTAGACAGTATACCAAATAAACATTCCACATATCATCATTCTAAAAATACTTACCTGTGTGTGTAACGATTTGGCAGAGCAATTAACCAAATGTCCTACCATTCCAACCCCACATTGCACCCTTGGCATCTGCAAACTCTATGTAAATGCGATTTTTAGACACGCCTATGGTTTGGTTAATCTGTTGGCAAAAGTCCTGACTCATAGCCTCGGTTTGGTCTGGCTTCATTGTGCCAACACTTTTAATTCTGGTTAGAAAACAAAGTCATGCTAGAACTACTTACACCAGAAATGGCTGCTCAATATTTAGCGATTACACAGCCCAAAAATTTGCAGAAAACCTTTAACGAAGCTCAATTAGAAAACTACAGGCATACACATTAAGATTTCTCTTGGGGAATTGATCCTTCAATTCCCTCAACATACCAATCCATTGCCAATTGTCCCTTATCATCTAATACTTTGCCTTTTGGTACTCGCACCACACCCTTTTGGTCTTTCACCGGGCCATCAAAAGGATGAGCAATACCTCTAATTAATTCCTCGCGCTTTGCGTTCACCAATTGCTGTACATCGCCTGGAATCACCTGACTCATAGATGAAAGATCCACCATCCCTTGACCAATACCATCCCATACTTCCTGAGATTTCCATGTGCCGTTGATTGCAGCCAAGGCTCGATCTGTATAAAATTTGCCCCACTTATTAATTGCTGATGTTAAATGCGCTTTTGCACCAAACTTACTCATATCCGTGTTGTAGCCAAAAGCATAAATACCTTTTTCCTCAGCTAGTTGCACAGTAGAAGCAGAGTCAGTATGCTGGCTCAGCACATCTGCACCTAAATTTACTAAAGCTTGTGCTGCTTCCCTTTCCTTAGCTGGATCGTACCAACTTTGCACCCAAAGCACCCTAACTTTTGCTTGGGGATTAGTTGCTCGTAGTCCCTGAGCAAACGCACCTATGCCTCGAATGACTTCAGGAATTGGATATGCACCAATAAAACCAATAGTATTGGATTTTGTCATCTTGCCAGCAATCATGCCGGTTAAGTATCGCGTTTCTTCAAAGCGTCCTAAATAAGTACCGACATTGGCAGCATGTTTGTATCCGGTACAATGTTCAAAAAAAATATTGGGAAAGTCTTTGGCAACTTTAATTGTCGGGTTCATGTAGCCAAAGGAAGTCGTGAAAATTAACTTATTACCATCTAATGCTAATTGGCGAATTACCCTCTCAGCATCAGCACCTTCGTTGACATTTTCCACAAAGGTAGTTTTGACCTTATCTTGAAGATTGGCTTCCATTTCTCTACGACCTAAATCATGAGAATAAGTCCAGCCAAAATCTCCCACAGGCCCCAGATAAACAAATCCTACCTTTAGAGGTTCAGCGATCGCCACAGGTGATGCTGAGGGAGACACCTCACTCTGTGAGTTAGAAGTTCTACCCTGAGTACAGCTAGCAAAAGCCAAACCTGACCCCGCTAAAGTGGCATACTTGAGAAACTTACGACGCTCCATATTTATCGATTTTTTCTACTCTCTCACAAAGCGTTTTCTATTTACTGATAGCAAGACATGTCTAAAATTAGATGCCACCTACGTACTTTAAAAAGTCAGTTATTTTAGGATAGTAATGGCTTATATTATACAAAAATTTTGTTAAGCCCCGAAATAGAGTATTTTTAAATCCAATTAATTGGAGAGCATGGGATACAGGGACGCGGGGACGCAAAGATGCGGGGACAAGGAGAATAATCTAACAACTGACAACTGACAACTAACTCAGCACTTTCTACCGACAATCAACAAAAAGCTCCCTCAGTAATTCTGAGGGAGGTGCGAGAAGGAGTATTTTCTGATAACTATGCAGGATTAGGTTGGTACTTTTTTTGCAGTAGTTGGATAACCGCAGCTTTTTCTAAAATTCCAACTAGTACCCCGTTATCACGAATCACAGGCAGTGCAGATAAATTTTGTTGTTCGAGTAGCTGCACTACTTCCAGCAAGGGTCGATCGGATTTTACTGTGGTGGATTGTGTAATGGGTCGCATGACTTGTTTTACTTGAGTTTCTGACCACAGTGTTGTAGGAATGGTTCGCAAGTCGTTAACTGCGATCGCACCTACTAATTGTCCTTCATTATCTGTCACTAAGAACTTACGCCAGTCTTGCCCGCTCATAATCTGTTCGTCGGCAAACTCTCTGAGGCTAAGATTTGCAGATACAATTGGGCTATTGGCTGTTACAGCATCTGCTGCTGTCAAACCTGTGAGTTGTTCTTGCACTCTGGCATATTGAGCCGCATTACCAGCATTTTGCAGTAAGAAGAAACCGATTAACAAGTTCCAGAAGTTAGCAAAGCTGCCAAAGAACAGTAGCGGGAGTAAACCAGAAGCAACAGCTACCCAGCCGAAGATTTGCCCAACTCGACTCGCAAAGGTCACACCTTTATAAGGATTACCTGTAATTTTCCAAACTAGCGCTTTGAGGATATTACCACCATCCAAGGGCAAACCAGGAATTAAGTTAAACAACGCTAATGCCAAGTTAACAGCAGCCAAGACACCGAGAATTGCGGCTAATGGGCCTGATGCGGTAGTGGCAATACCAATTGCTGTAAAGATACCGGATAATAATAAGCTAACTAAAGGGCCGGCGATCGCTACCCAAAAAGCTTCCGCTGGAGTTTCCGACTCTTTTTCTAAGCTTGCCAAACCGCCAAATATAAATAGTGTGATTGATTTAACATCAATTCCCTGGCGAATTGCGACAAAGCTGTGTCCTAATTCATGGGCGACGACAGAGGCAAACAACGACAACGCTGTTATCAATCCCAGTAGTAAAGCTAATCCCCCAGATAATTGAGGAAATTGCGCTGCTAGTCCACTGCTATAACTCCAAGTGACCAAACCCAGAACTAAAAACCACGAGGGATGGATATAGAAGGGAATTCCGAAGAGATTGCCAACGCGAATTGTGCCATTCATGTCGTTCACCTTTGATTTCATCATGCGAGAGATTTGCTTTTGCTGCTCTCGATGTCTTTAGTGTAACGAAATGTTAAGGCAATTTAATCTTTATCATGGTCGTAGTGTCCGCCCGTTAAAGTGCGGATATTGGTAATAATTGCTGTTGCTCAGAATTTCACCCTTAGCAATCTCACATCGATCGTGAATTGCAGGAACTTACCCAAAGATACTAATTTCTTGTATTCCTGATGGACATTCACTTGAACTGTAAGATTTAATCGGATAATCTGAGCAGTCGGAATTGTTTATAAGGAACCCGATGAACAAAATTATACTTAGCTTGCTTTCTACCCCTGTGTTGATTAGCTCAATCCTTTCCATGGGAGCAATATTTAATCAAGCACAAGCAACAGAACCAGAAATCAAAAACACAGACCGCCTTTCCTGTATACGCAATTACCATAAAATTGGTTTCGTGTGTGCTAGGGCTTCCGTATTAGCTCAAATTCCTAGCACTCAGACAGAAGTTGAGTTTTCTAAGGATGATGATGTTCCCATGCTAGAGTTCAACGTCGAAGAAAGCGAAATGGCAGTTACTCTATTTAACTGCGATTGTCCCGCTTGTATCAATTCTTTGCGTCAGATGCGTAACATGGCACCCTTGGTTTATTAAATTTTACGAGCGATCGCTTGTCTGCAAACAACATCCACAAACTGATAAGCAGATGAAGGGGATGGGGGAGACAAGGTAGACAAGGAAGAGTTTACTCCCTTTGCTCTCTTACTCCTTTACTTCCCTACTAGTGAGGTTTAAAAGTCGGCTTCCCAGAGGGTACCGACTGACGTACAAAACAAAGAGTTTTTGGCTATTGACCGTTAACTAATGTTTTATGACTAAAAACTAATGATTCAATAGATTTAGTGAAGTATTGTGGAGAAACATAAATGTTTGCAGTGATAGCTTATATCGTCTTTTTGGCCTTGTTCACTGGCATAGCCGCAGGTCTGTTGTTTGGTCTGCGTGCTGCCAAGATCCTTTAGGGACTCTTGACTGTTAACTGTTAACTACTAACTGTTAACAGCTTCAACCGGGATAATTTATTTCTTGGAGTTCTACCAGTGGCTGGGGAAATAGGGGATAAGGTAAAAGATTAGTAGTAAGTTCTTCCCCAACTTCCCCAGTTCCCCCAGCCTGATAGGTTTAGGTTTTTACAAGGGTGTGAGCATTCATTCCCATAGGTCAGAAAATAAAAGTAGAAAACCAAGGTGTGAATGAGACTCAAATGCTATTTATTAACTTGCAGCCGCAACCGATTTTTTACGAGTGGGACGCTTGCGCTCTGATTTTTTCTTCAGTCCAACCGCTTGAGCTTGATCGCTATCCGACCCATATTGCCCGCGCACAACTTCTTTCATAGCTAATACAGCATTGTGGAATTCCCATTCCGCTAATCGGGCAGCATCGGCAGCAGCGCGATATAACGCTAGTTTCTCGTTTTCGGTTTGTTGCTGGGTCAACATAGCCTGATAAGTTAGCTGCAAGTTTGCTTCAGAGGCATCAGCACGGGTTGTATTGTAGGTGCTGATGGTTTGTAAACCGTGGAATGAGGTAACATCTTGACTAATTGTTTGAGGCGGTAAACGGCGTATTGTATCTTGAGTAGACATTGATGGATACTTAGTAAAGTATATATTGAATGTGCCCATTGCGACAAAAAAATAACAGTAAGAGAAGTTTTTTGGTAGGACGAAGTTAGGGTAAGGGTGGGCTATTTTGTAGGCTGATGCATTAACAATGTAGGCCGACACATTAACAAAACAGATCAATTCTTGCTAATTATCGCCTTAAAACAACTTGGTAAAGAAACACAAAGTGCGTATACGCAGAGCGTATTGTTACAAGACATCGCGTGTTCAATTTCTTTCTCTAACTCAGCTATAAACTCTTAAGCGATCGTATTAACCTTAGTACATAGCACTAAACCGCGTTAAGTAGCGCTTAGACCTGAGTGCGATCGCGACAAAAGGTGATGAATGCGATCGCCTAATTTTGTATCGAATCTAACGCTTTTTAGCTTCTAAGTGAGTTAAAAAGCTAATAATACAAAAATACTATTAAGAATAAATGATTTGCAAGATATACAGAACTATACTGTGTATTCACCCAAAGCAAACTGCTATGCAAACACATTGCTGTTGAGCTATACCAAAACGGTACATATACAGTGGAAAGTCTGTATACATGTCGCAATTAACAGGGTAAGCACTTAAAAACTGTTTCAACTACACAAGTATGTTTATTGAAGAATTACATCTGATCTCATTTAAAGGATTTAAGGATTTTAAATTAAAGTGTTCTCAATTCACGACATTAGTCGGCATGAATAGTAGTGGAAAAACGAGTATTCTTCAAGCTATACAGCTTGTTCACGATATTTTTAAATATGTATTTGGAGGATATGATAACTCTGACATTCAAAGACCCAATTTTATTAAGCTTTTATGGTCATCTGATTATAGATTTAAGTCTTCTGGAGTAATTGAACGTCAAAACTCTGGAGATCCTGATGCTTTATGGCTAAACAAAAAAACATCCATTCCTTGTAAAATTACTCTAAAACTAACTACTGGTTTGGAAATAAGGTTAGAAATTACTGGTCGAGAAAATTATACATTAGATATTCTTGAAAACAACAAGTCTATTCGAGACAAAATACAAGAAATTGAATATCAAAGAAACATAGAAGATTTTTTTCTACTTTTTCCAACTCAGTTCTGAAATTCGTAGTACTGTGAAGTGTCAGGTTGTTCCGAGATATCGTGAAATGCTTGATAAATTGCTAGATCCTTCGACTAAAGAAGGTAAATTAGACCCCTCGACCAAAGAACGTAAAGGAGAAGAATGGTTTAATGAGAATTGGAATGATGAAAGCTGGCAAATAAGAAACTGTCCTGGTAAAGAGGTTCTAACACAATTAAGAACATGGTGTCAGAAAACCTATTCTCTTACTTTAACTTCTCATAAACTTGCTAGGACTCTGCAAAAGTGTCCAGATGATGTGAAGGAAATTATGGATAAACTCCCAATACGGTTCGGTTAAGTTCTAAGCGGTGTTAATTACTGAAAAAGTGAGTGTTTGTAATTTAGCTGTTTGGGTTCTATGTATGGGCTTTTTGTTCGGAAATTTGGCTCTAGTTTTTTTGACAACACGAGGATTGCTTC
>NZ_JAVRBR020000015.1:0-37080 GCF_034531165.2 Dendronalium sp. ChiSLP03b
ATCTCCACAACTGACAACTGCACTGCAAAACTTCAGTCAGCAACAAGGCTGTACCTTGTTCATGACTTTGCTTGCAGCTTTTAAAACCCTGCTTTATCGCTACAGTGGCAGTGAAGATATTGTTGTCGGTTCGCCAATTGCTAACCGCAACCATGCCCAGATAGAAGAGTTAATTGGCTTTTTTGTCAATACTTTAGTACTGCGAACCAAGCTCGAAAGCAATTTCACTTTTGAGGAGTTATTAACTCAAGTGCGTGAGGTCGCTTTAGGAGCCTATTCCCATCAAGATTTACCCTTTGAGTTGCTGGTGGAACAATTGCAGCCACAACGCTCTTTGAGCCACACACCTCTATTTCAGGTGATGTTTGTACTGCAAAATGCACCAATGTCAGAGTTTGAGTTGCCAGGTTTAAACTTGAGTGTTGTTGTCAGTGACAGTAACACGGCTAAGTTTGATTTGACTTTGTTTGTAGAAGAGGTAAATTGTGGATTAAAAGCGACTTTTGAGTACAATACTGACTTGTTTGAGGTGGCTACTATTGAGCGGATGGCAGGGCATTTGCAAACACTGTTGTCTGGAATAGTTACTAATCCCCAACAGCAGCTTTGGGAGTTACCACTGTTAACTGAGGCTGAGAAGGTGCTGTTTGCACGCTGGAATCAGACCCAAACTGAGTATCCACAACAGTGCATTCATCAACTGTTTGAAGCCCAAGCGGAGCGTACACCCGATGCTGTAGCTGTAGTGTTTGCAGGCCATAAGTTGACCTACGCACAGTTAAATCAGCGTGCGAATCAACTGGCGCATTATTTGCAAAAGCTGGATGTGAAGCCAGAAATGCCCATAGGCATCTGTGTGGAGCCTTCCCTTGAAATGATAGTGGGGCTGTTAGGAATTCTCAAGGCTGGTGCTGCATATTTGCCGCTTGACCCCGCTTATCCACAGCAGCGGTTAGCTTTTATGTTATCTGATGCAGATGTTTCAGTGGTATTAACTCGGCAGCAGTTAATCAAAAGACTTCCCGAACATCAAGCACAAGTAGTTTGCCTAGATACTGACTGGGATACCATTGCCCAAGAAAGCCTAGAGAATCCCTTTAGTAATGTAACAGCCGACAATCTCGCTTATGTCATCTACACCTCTGGTTCTACTGGCAAACCTAAAGGAGTTCTCGGACTGCATCGAGGCGCTGTCAATCGTTTTTACTGGATGTGGCAGACTTACCCGTTTACACAGGATGAAGTTTGTTGTCAGAAAACATCTTTAAACTTTGTGGACTCAGTTTGGGAAATATTTGGGCCTCTACTGCAAGGAGTAAAGACGGTAATTGTAGCCGATGATGTTGTCAAGAATCCACAAAAGTTTGTGGAAACACTAGCTAACAATCATGTTACAAGGTTGGTACTCGTTCCTTCATTGCTACGCGTACTGTTAGAGATTGACAGCGACTTGCAAAAGCGACTACCCCAATTGAAGTTTTGGGTAACTAGTGGAGAAGCTCTGTCTTTAGAACTTTCGCAGAAGTTTCGGCAGACTATGCCTAACAGTATCCTCTTAAATCTTTATGGTTCTTCAGAAGTGTCTGCTGACGTTACTTGCTATAAGATGGGTACTGAAGATGAGACTTTGCGTGTTGCGATCGGTCGTCCTATTAACAATACGCAAGTTTATGTAATGGATCGAAACCAACAGCTTGTTCCTGTTGGCGTACCTGGCGAGATCTATGTTAGCGGTGCAGGATTGGCAAGAGGCTATCTCAATCAACCTGATTTGACAGCACAGCGATTTATCTCAAGTCCGTTTGAGAAGGTAGAAGGCAGAAGGCAGGAGGCAGAAGGAGGAGAGGAAGCAGGGAGAGAATTCTTAACTTCTAACTCCTCACTCAGCACTGTTTCAATTCTGGAGAATAAAAAGGAGCGTTTGTACAAAACAGGAGACTTAGTACGCTATCGAGCCGATGGTAACTTAGAGTTCCTGGGGCGAGTTGATCATCAAGTTAAGCTGCGTGGATTCCGCATTGAATTGGGAGAGATTGAAGCAGTGTTAAGTCAACACCAAGGAGTGCAGGAAACTGTAGTCGTGGCTAAAACAGATGAACACAGTCAACAGCAGTTAGTGGCTTATGTTGTTCCTCAAGCAGAGCAGGTAATAACTATTATTGAGTTGCATCGCCTGCTAAAACAGA
This sequence comes from Dendronalium sp. ChiSLP03b, assembly GCF_034531165.2. Lineage (NCBI taxonomy): Bacteria > Bacillati > Cyanobacteriota > Cyanophyceae > Nostocales > Nostocaceae > Dendronalium > Dendronalium sp. ChiSLP03b. Next base: position 2,187 of record NZ_JAVRBR020000015.1, read on the forward strand.
AGCTTCCCGAATACATGATACCAACAGCTTTTATAATGTTAGAAGCTTTGCCATTATTGCCTAATGGCAAAGTAAACTATCATGCACTTCCCATGCTGGAGGGTGTGCGTCCCGAACTAGACCAGAAATTACAGCTTCCTCAAACTGAGATAGAACAAGCCATTGCTGAGATTTGGCGTGAGGTGCTTCATCTTCAAGAAATAGGTATACATGATAATTTCTTTGAACTTGGTGGTCATTCACTACTATTGATTCAAGTTCATCACAAGTTACAACAAAGATTTAAACAAGATTTTTCTTTAGTTGAAATGTTTCGATATCCAACTATTAGTCACTTAACAAAAGTTTTCAGTCAAGAGGTAAACCCACAAATATCTTTGGGACAAAATGTTCGCCAATTTGAAACCAGAACTGCATCAATACAGCGTCGTAAAGAAGTTAGACAAAAGCACAGAACATCTAAACCAAAAGGGGAGAGTATTTAATAAAAAATTCTAGTTATATCATGTTCGAGTGAAGACTTATCATTAGGACTGACGCGGGGACGCAGAGAGATTTTAATAATAAGTGATTATCCGAACTTGATATGAATGAGTAAAATCAAATTCTTTAAAGCCACAGAAGAAAGCAAAAATATTTTGGATGAAAATCAAATGACATTAAGCCAACAAGAAATTTCCAAGCCGAATTACTTTGTTGAGAGCGAGCAAATATTGCATTATGGGATTGAGCAAGAAATAATGCAATTATTTAATGCACCTAGTCAATCGACATCTGTAGAAAAAAATATAGATGATTTGGTTGATAATTTATGCGATTCTTTTTTAAGTGCAAATAATGCTAATACTGACATTGATTTAAACTCATTAAAAAATCAGTTTAATGACAGTGAAATACCTGAAAAACCAACTGATTTTGAAAAATATATTGAATATTTAAGTAATAATGTTATCGAGCATTCAATACACACATCTTCGCCCAGATTTATTGGTCACATGACCTCGGCGCTCCCCTATTTTGTTAGACCTATTGCCAAGCTGATGACGGCAATGAATCAAAACGCCGTTAAAATCGAGACTGCTAAAGCTCTCAGCTTTTATGAACGTCAGGCTTTGGCGATGATGCATCGTCAAATTTACAATTTTTCCGATCGCTTTTACGAGCAGCATATTCAAAACAGTCAAAGTACGCTGGGAATATTGGTATCTGGTGGTACTACAGCAAATATTGCAGCGCTTTGGTGCGCTCGCAATGCGGCTTTGGGAGCTAAGGATGGTTTTTCTGGTGTAGAAAAGGAAGGTTTAACAGCGGCGCTCAATTTTTACGGCTACAAAGGAGCCGTAATCATTGGCTCAGAATTGATGCATTATTCTTTTGATAAAGCCGCAGACTTATTAGGTATCGGTCTTCGTAGCTTGATTAAAGTTCCGACTGACAGTAATAATCAAGTCAATTTGCGAGCGCTACGTCAGGCTGTTGCAAAATGTCAAGAGCAAAACTTGTGTATTATTGCGATCGCTGGTATTGCTGGCACTACAGATTCTGGTGGGGTAGATTCGCTCTTAGATATTGCAGAAATAGCACATGAAGCTAATGTTCATTTTCATGTAGATGCTGCTTGGGGCGGGCCGTTGGTTTTTTCCAAACAACATCGCCATAAGCTTGCAGGTATCGAACTGGCTGATTCAGTCACCATTGACGGACACAAACAACTTTATCTGCCAATGGGTATTGGTATGGTTTTCATGCGCGAACCGCATACGGCACAGGCAATTGAAAAACAAGCTAGCTATACCATGCGTAAAGGGTCATTCGATTTAGGCAAACGTGCTTTGGAAGGTTCTCGACCAGGTATGGCTTTATTCTTACATGCGGGACTAAATCTAATAGGGACTAAAGGATATGAATTTTTAATTGATGAAGGAATTAGAAAAACTCAGTATTTGGCTAATCTTATTTGTGCAATGCCTGAGTTTGAATTGCTAGCAGAACCTGATACTAACTTAGTTATATATCGCTATATTCCGGAGAAATTCAGAGAAGTTGCTGCTCAACAAAAGTTGACAGAAATTGATAATTTATTTATTAGTGAATTCAACCAAACTCTGCAAAAATTACAGCGTCAAGCTGGTCGTACTTTTATTTCCCGAACAACAAAAACAACCAACTGCATGGGTAAAGAAATTCCGATTATTGCTTTGCGTGCAGTCCTCGCTAACCCACTGACAACTGAAAATGATATTGATGCAGTTTTGAACGATCAAATACAGATCGCTTCAGAAATTTCTATATCTTGAACTGGGGATTGGGGACTGGCGACTGGCGACTGGGGACTGGCGACTGGGGAATTAATTCTTCTCCCCTTGCTCCCCTGCCTCCCCTGCTCCCCCGCTCCTCTGCTTCTTCTACCTTCTACTAAACACCAGGAATAAATTTGCCAGATTTGATAAGGTGTAGTTTTATGAACATTTTGCATGATTTAAATAGCTCGTCTGGACAGGATGAAATAGCTATTATTGGCATGGCTTGCCGTTTTCCTGGTGCCAAGGATGTTGATAGTTTTTGGCAAAATCTGCAAAATGGTATAGAGTCAATTTCTTCTTTTAGCGATGAAGAACTGCTCGCAGCAGGAATAAATCCTACTGTATTAAATGACCCCAGCTATGTTAAAGCTGGCGGTGCATTGAAAGATATAGAGTTATTTGATGCTGCTTTTTTTGGTTTTACTCCTCAAGAAGCAGAAATCACAGATCCCCAACATCGCCTTTTTATGGAATGTGTTTGGGAAGCTTTAGAAAATGCTGGATATAACTCCGAAACTTATCCCGGTCAAATTGGTCTTTTTGCGGGTGTCGCTCTCAGTTCTTACTTGCTGACAAATATATTTTCTAATTTCTATGCCCATCGGGATTTATTGAAACCAGCAGAAACATTCAAAATTTTTATTGGCAATGATAAAGACCACTTACCAACTCAAATTTCTTACAAATTAAACTTGAGAGGGCCAAGTGTCAATGTCCAAACAACTTGTTCTACATCCTTAGTTGCTGTTCATTTTGCTTGCCAAAGTTTGCTGAATGGCGAAAGTGATATTGCTTTGGCAGGTGGTGTTTCAATTACAGTGCCACAAATAACTGGTTATTACTACGAACAAGGTGGAATTGTTTCACCAGATGGGCACTGTCGAGCCTTTGATGCAAATGCTGGGGGAACTGTTTTCGGCAATGGTTTGGGTGTAGTAGTACTGAAGCGATTAGAGGATGCTATTAGCGATCGCGATTATATTCATGCAGTTATTAAAGGTTCGGCAATTAATAATGATGGCTCTTTAAAAGTTGGTTATACAGCCCCAAGTGTAGATGGACAAACAGCAGTGATTTCGGAAGCAATGGCTTTAGCTGGTGTCGATCCCGAAACTATTTCTTATGTCGAAACTCATGGTACTGGCACTTCTTTGGGAGATCCAATTGAAATTGCAGCTTTGACACAAGCTTTTGCTTCCAGCACCGATCAAAAGAATTTCTGTGCAATTGGTTCTGTAAAAACTAATGTTGGACACCTAAATACAGCAGCAGGTGTGACTGGCTTAATCAAAACTGTTCAAGCTCTGAAATACAAACAAATACCCCCCAGCTTAAACTTCGATCGCCCCAATCCCCAGATAGATTTTGCTAACAGTCCGTTTTACGTCAATACCACGCTATCAGAATGGAAGACTCACGGTGTCCCTCGCCGCGCCGGAGTTAGTTCTTTTGGTATAGGAGGAACTAACGCCCATGTGATTCTGGAAGAAGCACCATCTTTAAGAGAGCAAGGGAGCAAGGGTGCAGGGGTGCAGGGGAGAGGATATCAGTTGTTGTGTTTATCGGCTAAAACTGAGAATGCTCTTGAGCAGGTAACAGCTAATTTTGTAAATCATTTAAAAGAGCATCCCGAACTTAACTTGGCTGATGTTGCTTATACGCTCAACATCGGGCGGCGAACTTTTGAGCATCGCCGGATGGTGGTTTGCCATGACGTGGATGATGCGTTAAAGGCTTTGATTACCCTAGATCCGCAACGAGTTTTTAATTACTACCAAAAACCTGGCAACCGTCCAGTCATCTTTATGTTTTCTGGACAAGGCGCGCAATATGTAAATATGGCGCGGGAACTCTACGAGGTTGAGCCAATATTTCGCCAACAGGTTGATCTATGTGCAGATATTCTCAAAGTCCACTTGGGACTTGATTTACGTCAGCTAATTTATCCCAGCGAACAACTAATAGCAACAGCCTCAGAGCAACTGCAACAAACAGCGATCGCTCAACCTGCACTATTCGTTATTGAATATGCGATCGCCAAGTTATGGATGCAATGGGGAGTGCGTCCCACTGCTGCGATCGGTCACAGCATTGGTGAATATGTAGCCGCAACTTTAGCGGGCGTTTTCTCTTTGGAAGATGCTTTAGCTTTAGTCACAGCCAGGGGTGAAATGATGCAATTACTGCCCCCTGGAAGTATGCTTGCCGTGCCACTACCTGAAAAAGATGTACAACCCTTTTTGGGCAAGGAACTCTCCGTTGCTGCAATTAACAGTCCATCTACCTGCGTAGTGTCGGGAAGAACAGAGGCTATAGAAGCGTTACAAACCTACTTAGGCTCTAAAGGTATAGATTGCCGCTTTTTGCATACATCTCATGCCTTTCATTCTCAGATGATGGAACCTGTCTTAGCATCGTTCCAAGAGCGAGTCAATAAAGTTCGCTTAAAATCGCCTCAAATTCCTTTTATCTCTAACCTTACTGGCACTTGGATTAAAAATGATGAAGCCACAAATCCAGATTATTGGAGTCAGCATTTACGTTCTTGTGTCAGATTTTCTGCTGGAATATCTGAGTTATTGAAACAGCCAGAAGGAATTTTTTTAGAAGTTGGCCCGGGACGGACTTTAAGCACATTAACTAAACAACATTTAGCGTCGAATACAAATCAATTAGTACTCACATCCTTACGCCATCCTCAAGAGAAACAATCAGATATTACCTTTTTATTAAATACATTAGGTTATCTTTGGCTGTCAGGCATAGAAATAGATTGGTCAGAATTTTATAGCAACGAGCAATCTTACCGCGTTCCTTTACCTACTTATCCTTTTGAACGTCAGCGTTATTGGATTGAAGCTAAATCACCATCTTTATTAACAGATGAAATAAATCCAATTTTTGATTCTAAAGAAACAGAGATAAAAGACTTATACTCACAGTACTCCAGACCAAAACTCGGTAATTCTTATATTGCTCCGACTAATGAGTTGGAACAGCAAATTGCCCAAATTTGGCAAGAAGTTCTGGGAATTGAGCAAGTCGGTATTTATGATAATTTCTTTGACTTAGGAGGAGATTCTCTGATTGCTACTCAATTGGCTTCTCGTTTACAAGTAAATTTTCCTGTGGAATTACCACTGCGCGAACTTTTACTGCAAGCTTTGACTGTCGCCAAGCAAGCAGAAATGATTGAAGAATTTATGATTGAAAAAATTGCCGAATTATCGGAAGAAGAAGCTGAAGCTTTTTTGAATACTATTCAGAGTTGATTGTTTTTAAACGCAAAGGTGTGCGGAGGTTAGCGCAAAGGTACGCAGAGTTTTTATAAAGTTAACTGGGCAGATTTTCATTGAGAATTAAAGTTTAAAAATGCAATAAAGCCCGTTTTACTACTGACTATTGATTATTGTACAAACTCTATTAATCGCGTCTCTAATTCCTGATTTACTTACCAATACATTTTAAATTATGGACAAGCAATATTCTAATTTATCACCTACTAAAAAAGCTCTTTTAGAAAAATTGAAGGGAGGAAAATTTAAAGCTGAGACTATTCCTCAACGCCAAAACTCAGAACCTGTACCTTTGTCTTTTTCTCAGCAAAGACTATGGTTTATTGACCAACTTTATCATGGTAGTTCTTTTTACAATATTTCCAGCGCTTTACATTTAAAAGGATTTTTAAATGTCACAGCACTTCAGCAAAGTCTCAACGAAATTATTCGCCGTCATGAAGCTTGGCGAACAAACTTTATAACAGTAGATGAACAGCCATTACAAGTAATATCATCTCAAGGAAATGGCAATTTAAATGTTGTCAATATTGAACATTTGTTTGGAACTAATTGGGAAGCAGAAGTTACAAAAATAGCGAATGAAGAAGCTAAAAAACCCTTTGATTTAGCTAAAGACTCGTTAGTAAGAGTAACTTTGTTACGCTTGAGCAAAGAAGAACATGTTTTGCTTTTGACTATACATCACATCGTGACAGATGGATGGTCTATGGGTGTATTTGCACAAGAGTTGGCAAAGTTGTACGCTGCTTTCTGTACAGGTAAACCTTCCACTTTACCCGAACTTCCTATCCAGTACGCAGACTTTGCTATTTGGCAGCGCGATCGCCTGCAAGGAAAACTACTCGAAACCCAACTTAATTACTGGAAACAACAATTAGGAGGTAAGCTACCAGTACTACAGTTGCCTGTGGATCGTCCGCGTCCTGCTGTTGCTACTTTTAAAGGTGCAAAACAATATTTTACGTTCTCCAAACAATTGACTCAAGCACTTAATGAGTTCAGCCAGCAAGAAGGATGCACCTTATTTATGACTCTGCTGGCAGCTTTTAATACATTACTTTACCGCTACACAGACCAAGAAGATATCCTAGTAGGTTCTTCAATTGCCAATCGCAATCGAGCTGAATTAGAAGGGTTAATTGGTTTGTTCGTCAATAATTTGGTACTGCGTAATAATCTTAGTGGTAATCCCAGCTTCCGAGAACTTTTAAGTCGGGTACGAGAAGTAACTCTTAATGCTTATGCACATCAAGATTTACCCTTCGAGAAGTTAGTAGAAGCATTACAACCCGAACGCGACTTAAGCCGTAATCCTTTGTTTCAGGTAATGTTTATTCTACAAAATGCACCAACACCTGTTAAAGAAGTTTCCGGTTTAAACTTGCGTGCTTTAGAAATTGATGGTGGCACATCTGAGTTTGACATTTCTGTGTCAATTTCTGAATTTCAGCAGGAATTAACTGGATTTTGGGAATACAATACAGATTTATTTGATTCATTAACCATTAAAAGATTTATTGACAATTTCCAGATTTTACTAGAAAGCATTGTTAATAATCCCAATCATAGTATTTCTGAATTACCACTACTAACCGCTCAAGAGCAAAAACAATTACTAGTAGAGTGGAATAATACCCGTACAGATTATCCTAGTGATTCATCTTTGCACCAATTATTTGAGCAGCAAGTCGAGCGATCGCCCAATGCTTTGGCATTAATTAGTGAGTCAGAAAAACTAACTTACCAACAACTTAATCAAAAGGTAAATCAGCTTGCCCATTATTTAATAAATTTAGGAATTACCAGTGAAACTGTTGTTGGTATTTGTTTAGAACGCTCGATTGATATGGTAGTGGCAATTCTAGCTATTTTCAAAGCTGGCGGTGCTTACCTACCTCTCGATCCTAATTATCCGGTTGAGCGTCTTCAGTTTATGCTTGCTGATTCCCAAGTTTCATTGGTAATTAGTAATACATTATTAATTAATCGCTTAGAAAAAATAACAGCGATCGCTCTTGATACGGAGTGGGATACTCTTCAAAAAGAGAGTCAAGAAAATCCCGCCAGCAAACCTTGTGGGAACGATACTGCTTATGTAATTTACACCTCTGGTTCCACCGGAACTCCTAAAGGTGTTCTCGGTACGCATCAAGGTACAGTTAATGGCTTACATTGGTTGTGGAAAACCTATCCTTTTGGGACTGACGAAATTTGTTGTCAAAAAACAGCTATTAGTTTTGTAGACTCAGTATGGGAAATTTTTGCCCCCTTATTACAGGGGATTCCTACTGTTATTATTCCTGATGCGATCGCTAAAGATCCCCAACTTTTCTTAGAAACTCTCGATAGTCACAAAGTTTCGCGCTTAGTACTTGTTCCCTCGTTGCTGCGGATACTCTTAGATTCTTACAGCCATCTCACCCAAAATTTATCTCATCTCCGACTTTGGATTTCCAGTGGAGAAACCCTTACTGTTGATTTAGCACAAAATTTTCAAAAGTTGCTACCAAATGCAAAACTAATTAACCTTTACGGTTCCTCTGAAGTTTCTGCTAACGTAACTTTTTACGATACAAATTTATTAACCGAACAATCAACAACCGTTCCCATTGGTTATCCCATAGACAATACACAAGTTTATGTCTTAGACCGTCATTTGCAACTTGTTCCCATTGGCATAGTTGGAGAATTATATATTGGTGGAGATGGATTAGCAAAGGGTTATTTGCATCGTTTGGAACTAACTGGCGAACGATTTATTGATAACCCTTTTGTTCCAGGAACTAAGCTTTACAAAACTGGCGACTTAGTGCGCTATCTCAATAATGGTCAGTTAGAATATTTAGGTCGCTACGATGACCAAATTAAAATTCGCGGTTTTCGAGTAGAGTTGGCAGAAATTACATCAGCAATTACTCAACATCCATCTGTACAAGATGCTGTTGTTATCTCTCGTAATGATGCTCAAGGCGAACAATATTTGGTTGCTTATATAGTCACCAATCAAGAAAATTTAATTCCACAAATACTGCAACACTTGCAACAAAAATTGCCGAGTTTCATGATTCCATCTGCTTTTGTGGTAGTAGATGCAATACCGCTGACACCCAATGGAAAAGTAGACAAAAACTCACTACCAACTGATGATATACTTCGTCCCAATTCTAATAAATCCTTCATTGCTCCTCGGAATTTCACAGAATTAGCCTTGGAGAAAATTTGGGCAAATCTCCTCAATATTAGTCCCATAGGAGTAACTGATAACTTTTTTGAATTAGGCGGTCATTCTTTTCTAGCTGTGCGCTTAATGGCTAAAATTTATGAGCATTTTGGACACAACCTACCCCTATCTACTCTTTTTGAAAATACAACAATTGAAAAGCTAGCAAAGATTGTCAGTCAGCCAGTTAGTTTTGGTTCGGGTTCCCCTTTGGTAGCAATTCAGTCTTCTGGTTCTTTGCGTCCTTTCTTCTGCGTCCATGCAGCCGGGGGCGATGTCAATAATTACCCCATCTTGGCAAAAAAACTAGGTAAAGAACAACCATTTTATGCTTTAGAACAGACTCCCGAACAACTGGATTTTGCAGTTATTTCAGTAGAAGCTACAGCAACTAACTACCTCAAAGAAATTCGTACTATTCAGCCAGAAGGCCCCTATCTTTTAGGTGGTTGGTGTTACGGTGGTGTAATTGCTTTTGAAATGGCACAACAACTACAAAAGCAAGGTGAAACTGTTGATTTACTTGTAGTCATTGACGCTATATTACCAGAAATAGTTATTCAACCGACAGAAGATGATGACGCTAAATTCTTACTTCGTCTTGCTGAGTCTGTCAAAAGCTGGTTTAATGTTGATTTCTCTGTTTCTTACGAAGAATTGAGAAAGTTGCCAGTAGATGAGCAATTTCATCTGTTATTTAAGAAAGCAGATCTCGAATTTAGCGATACGGAAATGGAACAATACTTGCGTGGTTTTAAACTTTTTAAAGCTCACATTCAAGCTATGCGAAACTATGTTCCACAAGTCTATCCTCATGAAATTACTTTATTTAGAGCTAGCGAAATAATTACTCACGATTTTGAAAGTTCAGAATTCTCTACTGATGACCCACTATTAGGTTGGGGTAAATGTTCTATCCAACCCATCAAAATAATTGAGGTTCCAGGCAATCATTTTTCTATGTTCGTCGATCCCCATGTCCAAAAGCTAGCAAATCAGTTAAAGATTTGTCTTGCTCATGCTCAAAAAGTTTTGATGTGAATAGATATTAATTAGGTTAATACAAATAATGAAAATACCCGAACTCAAGAAAATTCCTCTCTGGTCTGACTATAAAATCACAAAAGATCCTCTTAATTATCTTGATAAAATAGCTAAAAACTATGGGGACATTTTTACCATACTATTTGGTTCTACACCTATAGTCTTCGTTGGCAACCCACAGGGAATTAAGCAGATTTTTAGCAATACAAAAGATATTACATCTCCTGGCGAATTGAACCAAGATATGGCTCTGATTACTGGGAAGCAAGGATTACTTCAACTTGAGGGGGCGCGCCACAAACATCGACGCAAGCTAATCATGCCAGCTTTTCACGGTGCTAGGATGCAAGCATACGGACAGCAGATTTGTGAGATGACTGAGAAAGTCATGAATCAGCTTGCTATTGGTCAACCCTTCTTAGCTTACCCGACTATCGAAGCTATTACATTACAGATAAGCATAGAAGTAGTGTTGGGTTTACGCGAGGGAGAGCGTTACGAACGACTCAAACAATTACTTCCTGCCATATTTCAGCATATGCGATCGCCAATGATGCAAATTGGCTTTGCTCTTCCGTTTCTATTACGAGACTTAGGCTCGTGGAGTCCGTGGGGATACCTTCTCCAGCTAAAACAGGAAATTTATCAACTGCTCTACGCCGAAGTTAAAGAACGCCGCGAACGAGCAGACTCTTCTCGCACTGATATTCTATCCGAACTCATATTTGCCCGCGATGAAACAGGTGAAATGATGACAGATGAAGAAGTGCGCGACTTGTTGCTTTCGCCACTGTTAGCTGCTCAGGATGCTTCAGCTGTGGCGATCGCTTGGTTGTTGTACTGGACTCATAGTTTACCAGAAGTCCGCGAACAATTGCTGAGAGAACTTGACAGCCTTGGTGAGTTCCCCAACCCAACGAACATAGTTCAACTCCCCTACCTCAATGCTGTTTGTAATGAAGCTTTGCGGATTTATCCAACTCAATTATTCGCATTTCCTCGCAGAGTAGAATCATCAGCTGAGGTAATGGGCTATGAGTTGAGTCCGGGGACAATACTCATGGGCTGTATTTATCTACTCCACCAAAATAAAGATTTATACGCACAACCACAGCAATTTAAACCAGAGCGTTTTCTGGGGCGGCAATACTCTCCCTATGAATTTATGCCCTTTGGTGGTGGCACTCGCAGCTGTATCGGGGCGGCGTTGGCTGTATTTGAAATGAAGTTAATATTGGCAACTATTCTTTCACGCTATCAGTTAGCGCTAGTCAACAGACGACCAGAGCAAGCAAATTTTGACGGTTTAATGTGCTACCCAGCCAGTAGCGTCAAGATGGTGATGCGTGAAATAAATCAACACCAAAGCCAACCGCAACATTTTGTTTCTGGCTCTGTTTAGGAAAATCATACAGCGGCTCTCGAATCCAAAATTAGTATAAATAATTACTCAATATAAATACGATGAAACTACCCCGAAGCCCAAAGATTCCTGGCTGGTTGCTGAGAATGCAATTTGCGACCGATCCCCTTGGTTGTATGGATAATTTTCACAAACGCTATGGCGACATTTTTACAATTATGTCGGATTCTATACCGATAGTGTATGTTAGCAGTCCGCAGGGAATGAAGCAGATTTTTACCAGTACAACGGAGATTATAGCCTCTGGAGAATTAAACCAAGATGTGGCTCCATTGGTGGGAAACAACGGATTACTTCTGTTGGATGGTTTACGCCACAGACATCGACGCAAACTACTGATGCCTGCTTTTCACGGTACTCGGATACGAACCTACGGAGAGCGAATTTGTGAGCTAACAGAAAAAGTTATGGAGCAGTTGCCAGTTGGCACTTTCTTAGCTTACCCAACTATGCAAAAGATTACTCTAGAGGTAATTTTAGACACTTTATTTGGCTTACGCGAGGGAGAGCGTTACGAAAAACTCAGACAAGTACTTTCTACTTTAATGAATTATGCCAGGTCTAGTTTTGTTGGCATATCTTTATCTTTTCCGTTTTTACAACGAGATTTGGGTAGATGGAGTCCGTGGGGTTACTTTCTTTACCTCTGGCAAGAATTTGATCGGCTGCTTTACGCCGAAATTAGCGATCGCCGCCAACAACTAAATTCGTCTGGTATCGATGTTCTCTCCGAGTTAATATTTGCCCGTAATGAAACAGGCGAGTTGATGACAAATGAAGAAATACGAGATTTGTTTCCTTCATTATTATTTGGTGGTAGAGATGCTTCAGCTACTGCAATTACTTGGTCATTGTATTGGATTCATCGTCTCCCAGCAGTTCGCGATCAATTGCTAGAAGAAATCGCCAGCCTTGGTGGCTCAACAGATCCAATGAGGATTGTCGAACTCCCTTACCTCAATGCTGTTTGTAATGAAGTTTTGCGGATTTATCCAACTCAAGTGGTAACCTTTCCCAGGATGGTAGAATCACCGATAGAGGTGATGGGCTATGAGTTAAGTCCAGGAACAATCATCATTGGCTGTATTTATTTAACGCATCAGCATAAAGATTTATATCCGCAACCACAGCAATTTTTACCAGAGCGTTTTTTGAAACGACAATACTCTCCCTATGAATTTCTACCCTTTGGCGGTGGTGCTCGTCGTTGCCCTGGCGAAGCTTTAGCTCTATTTGAAATGAAACTAGTATTGACAACTATCCTTTCACGATATCAGTTAGCACTTAGCAAGAAACAACCAGAGCGGCCTCAGGCGCGAGGTGCTAATTTTCCTCCCGCTAGTGGTTTGAAGATGATGAGACTAGAGACCATTCAACATCAAGGACTAGTCTAGTTCGCGGTGCGAAACCCAAAAGCCTTACAGTGATTGAGATAGGAAAAAATGTACTCAATCGCAAGGCAGATTTTAAGTGTTACGGAAAAAATATCACATTGACCGGGAGTTCAACATTATCTTGCTCCTTTTTGGTGAAATGGATGAGCAAATGACTGTGATTGACCATCTGCTGTGCGATGAAAAGCTCCTGGAGCTAATGTCAGTAGACTTTTCAAAACGTTATCCACTCTCCAGCTTGACAGGAAGAAAATCAACCCCAGTAGAAGTGATATTCCGAATGTTAGCTCTAAAACACTTACGCAGCCTCAGTTACGAAAACACAATTAAAAATGTCAAAGAAAGTTTAATTTTAAGGCAGTTTTGTCGAGTATATTTTAATCCTCTGCCAAATAAAAGCACACTCATTCGTTGGGCAAATACTTTGAGTGAAAAAACTTTGGAGAAGATTAATCAAAGATTGACTCAAATTGCCACAGAATTAAAAATAACTAAAGGGAGAAAGATTAGGACGGATGGTACAGTCGTGGCAACTAATATCCACTTTCCTTCGGATAACAGTTTGTTATGTGATGGAGTTCAGGTTATTAGCCGCATTTTAGCTCAAGCCAAGTCAATTATTCAGGGCGAACGCACGGTATTTCTAAAACCCTTGCAGGATAAGGATATTGACGAAAAAATAGGCTAACTTTAAAAACGCCAAAACCCTTGCTATTAAATGATTCTTATACTTTAGATGCGTTTGCCCTGGTCAATTATTTTAGTGAATTTAAAAACTGTTAACTTGAGGATTTTTCGCAATCGTTATCGGACAGCGAGAAGAATATCTAGACAGATTGATGGTTGATCAAAAACAAGAAATGAATCTGGTAAGCACAAAAGGAAACAAGCATATAACGATGCTTTGGTTTCCAACGTTGTTTGTATAGAGGAGATACAGGATTTAAACGTTGGGTGGGCTGGGGAATCATCACTCATAATTTGACCATTATCAGTCGAGGTTTAGTTTACCCGGCGACAAATGTTAACTAAATTAATATTTTAAACCAGCTAAAAATCGCTTCATTAATCTTAATTTTTCCCAAATATTTGAATCCATCGTATAATTTATTTCGCTGCCAATATCACTCTTGATGTTATCTTTCTTTTTTGAGCTTTAATAATACTTGTTCTTTATTATCTCGTTAGTTTCGCACCGGGAACTAATCTAACGTGCCTGTATCTAATATGGCTGTGGCTAGTGAGGGTTTGATTGAACCAGAAAGCGCTAAACAAGAAGTAGATATTTTGCCTTATCAATATGACAGTACCGTTGAAACAATGTTCGGTTAGAAGAAGATAAAATCAATTTGCGCATGAGCGCAATTCGCTGCTTTTCGCAATTAAATACAGCCACTCACAATTGTGTGTGGTTTCTACCAACAAGGGTGAGACAAGGATTATTTCGCCACTAAGGGGCGAAGTTTGAAACCTTTATCAAATAATGAAGTATGCCTTACACCAAAGAAGCTTTACAGAATATGTACTCCCTCTCACCAGAGGATGTCTTAGCAACATTGACAGCCTGTGGACTTGCTCATGACACACAGGAATACTCTGATACAGATATTGAGACTCGATTTGATATTGTTCGTCAATTGTTCAAAGATGGACAAGCCTCTGATTACCAGCAGGCTACAACACTTTTTCAACAAAGGTTGGATGATAATTCTTCAACTGATATGGTGAAGAATGAGAGAAAAAATCACTCCAAACCGACTAAACCATTGGATATAGCTGGATTATTAAGCTTTGCTCGTAAACAGGGTTTTAAACTGAAGTTGACTGAAGCTTTAAAAATTTTGGCTTTCTGTGAACTAGGGGAAAAAGACGAATATACTCCAGGGGAAGTTGAGCTATTTATTGTAGCTTGTCACTCAATTAGTCAGGAGATATCGGATGTTTCGATTGAGATTGAAGACATGACTACAGAATCGGAACAGGAGTTAACGGGCTTGGTTGAAAGAGTTACAGATAAGTTCGTTGAAAAAATCCCTCCTGGACTTGTTAAACAAGTGTACGCTCAAAAAGCGATCGCTAAATTAGCCCAACAACCAGACGAGGGTGAAGATTTCTTATTGCAAATGGAAAGGAGGATTATGGAACGAATTGAGGGAAAGCCGTCTCCGATGAAAAGTTTGTTGGAGAAATATCAGATGAAATTATTACCCCATACTCCTATCAAATCAATGCAATTGCCGAGCGCATCCGAGAACGATACGACTACCAGATAGAACAAGAAATTTCCAAGCGAGAACGTACCATCGATATCCAGGTAGATAAAACCTCAGATGCGAAAGCGAAGCGATTAGCTGCTCAAAAGTTAGAGAATCTGCAAGAGTGGAACGAAGCCCAGGCAATACAGAACAAACTCCGCAAACAACGCTCTGAGCAATTTAAGTCAAACCTATTCTGGTGTGGGATGTGGGTTGGTTCGGGGCGCTCTGGGATTTTCATGTTTTTAGCTTGTGCGTTGGTTAGCCTAACAGGAGGATTAATGTGGGGGATGAATACACCAAAAGCTATCTCCTGTCCTAGCCAAAAAAGTCTGTGTTATCAACTGCGCCAGGATAAAACATCTGTGATTCTCCCAGGGCAAGTCAAACAACTGTTGAATGAGTACGAGCGCTCCTTCCAAAAGCCCTCTCGTCCTCGTCGCCGTAAATAATAACAGTAAAATATTTTAGGGACAGCGATATCGCTATCCCTAAATCATTCTCAAAAATAGGGTGTGTCCTTATCAAAAGGTAGGCTGTCATCGTCTTCAAAATTCCGTAAGTCCACCTCCATTTGCTTGCGGCGTTCAATATATGTTCTGCTGGAAGCACGTATTCTATTCATTTCTTGCTGACCAAAATTGATGCCCATTTCTGCGTTTCTAGCAGACACTCTATTGTAATTATCGACCTCAAGTTTTTTGCGGCGTTCCATCTCACAGAGCCATCCCTCGCTGATACCTTTTGCAAGAGCAGATTCGACATATTTGGGTTTAAGAGAACCGTCAGGGTTGAATTGTTCTTTCTCTGCGGGGGTGAAGAAGTCATAGGCAGTGTAAACAGGCCAAGGTTCTGGGTCAGTTTCGTCTAGGCGCTTTAATTCTAGATATCGATTCTTAAAAACTTGAGCGTGTTTTTCGATCAATTCAGGATGCCTGTTATCCGCAACTAATTTCTGAAAATACTCTTGTTTTAAAGAACCATCTTCATTTAATTTTTTGCGGTTCATATTTAACCATCGCTTTAATCTTGACATATTCAAATCCTCGATAATTATGAATCATTAAATAAAGCTATGACATTAGAATTTAAGCATTTTGATACTCGGTTAAATCAATGGATTTATACTAATTTTGAACGGGGAAATCCTCAGTCAATTTTAACCGAACAGTTAGATAATACTTTACTGGAATTCTACTTCCCTGGTAAAGAGTTTTCTTTTGGTCATATCGATGAATATAGTAAATCGGAAAATTTACGAAATCATCCAGATGGACATATTCTGTTACTATCCTCGAAAACAAGACTACTTTACGGTTCTCTAGAATGTTTACCAGAAATTGAGAAACTTTGTCCAGATAGGAAAGACCGGGGTGCTTACGGTTCAATTTTTCTCGGTGATTGCAGAAATTCAATTAATGAAGAATTAAATATTTTAATTGTAGATGATAATTCCGGCGAAAATGGTGGACTTATTAAAAATGAAGATGCTTTCAAACTGGTAGGGGATTGTTATGGGCAAATTTCACCTGACCTTTATGACCGTTTAACTCAAAGAGAGCAACAACAGAATAAAAGCTACCGAGTAATTCAGCACCGATTTAGATGGACAGAAAATGATGGACAAGATAAGAAATATCGATTCGGAAAAGGGACATTAAGACCATCATTTATTCAAGAACTTGATTGGCACAAAGATGTCCCAAAAATCGACTTAATTATCCCATTATCCAGTTTCAAAGGTACAGATAAAGATAATCCTAATGAGCCTATTAAACCCCAAATCAAACCAGGATTATACCAACAGAAAATTTGGTTAGGTGAGAAGTCCCAATCAGAGCGAGGTCATACTGCGATATCCCAACTGCTGGCATCATTTCCCCAAGGGATCAAGGATTTTGCTGAGGAACTGGAGGCTCAAGCTCAAAAACTAGCCGAAACTCAGAACGATCCCAGGAAAGTGGCTCAACTTTACTGCGAGAAGTACGAGAAGCGCAAGGAATCATTAAAGCAAGCAAAAGCTAATACAGAACAAGAAGTTACTCAACAGCAAACACCCTTTGTTACAGACTTCAAAACAGAAAATGATTTAGAAGATGAGGAGTTGACTGAAGACGATACCAAAAAAGATTTATTAATGTACAAACTTATTAAAGCAGACTTGGTTGGTGGACACAATCAACTTTTAGAAACTGAAAAGGTCAAGCAAGAGTTAAGCAGATTTGTTCAAAATGAATGGAGAGATATTGCGCTGGGAAGAACTCTAACTATTGACCGAGCCATGATCGTTCCATCTAAGGAATTGAAGAACGGAGAAATTTGTGTACCTTGGATGAAAGATGGTGAAAAAGTTCTTAACTTCCGTTCGCCCTTTCTTAACTCCAATGGTTTGTGTGTCTCAACTAATAAACTGGTTGAAGACAGACTAGCCCCAGACGGTGGACCATTAGGAGGCATCATTGTAGTCAACGATGAAGACCACAAGCGCATACAGGAACGGATTGCACAGTTAGAAGCCCAAGGAATCGATGTTGATGAGATAGACCCAGCCGAAACAGAATCAGAACGTCAGGGGCGAGATTTTGATGGCGACTGCATCGGTGTAGCATTAGCAAGCAAGTACCCAAACTTGACAGCAGAAGCTGAGTACAGAAACAAGCCCGAAAATGCTTATGCTCCCACAGTTAAACTAAAAAAACAATCATTCTATCTACCAGATGGAACTCAACCACCTTTTGAAGAAATCGCCATTCATATGAGCGATAGCATAAGCGTGGGCATCATCAATAATCAAGTGACCTCAGTGGAAGCACTTGAATCTGAGATTGAGATATTAAAGATTTACGGAACCCCTGAGCAAAAGTCTGAGTATTTAGACCAAGTTTCTCAGCACTATCAAAGTTTATTTGAACAGGAGAACTACTCTAAACCCAAACCAATTAGAGCAGAATACAAACAAACCCTACATGCAGTCAGTTGTAGCCCTGTCTCATGCTCAAAGAACCCCCGAAATCATCTCTCAAGCGATGGATGTCAATCGTCAAATGTATCGCCTCATGATTGAAGAGGGATGTTATCAAAACCAAATAGCGGTGGACTTATTCAAAAGTGCTAAAAAGCCGGAAATGGGTTTGATTAAGGAGAATCAGCGCTACTTATATCGAGACGTTAATTATATTAAAGATAAAAAATCTCCAAAAGCTTATTTAAATACTGGAATAGCAACTACAGGTTACTCACCAGTAGAATTATTAATCAACCAAACTAATAAATACTTCCAACAGTCTCAATTAGAGTCTCGCCCAATAGTTCAGTTTCAGGACTTGTTCAATGGAATTGAGTTCACCCCTCAACAAAGATTTAGCGCGATCGCAGCCAAATATGAGTTCGATGTAAAATTTAATGCAGCCGTGGCGATGGAGCGACGAAGGGAAACTGAAACAGGCCCGTTCGCCATCATTCAAACAACTCAAGGGACTCAAATCGAAGTTACTAATTTAACTCGTTACGGACATCCCGGTATCTGGAAAGCAAAAAACATTAATTTGAAGTTAGAAGAAATCTCTGAAAAATACCAGACTAGAGACAGACCGCATAAGTTAATGGCGATCGCCCAAATAGATAATGAAATGGAGGATGGAAAACCAAAATACCGGAGATTGGGAACAGTAAGCCAAAGGAGCGTGAATGACTACAACCTAAAACCAGGAATGGCTACCAGTGGCGCAACCCTCACTGAACTCAAGCCAGAACTAAGTCGTCTTCAGACGAAGCTGATGTTCCAGCAAGCGTACCAATTTGCTGAAGAGTTTCGAGCGGGTATCCCGGAAACAGAACGGTCATCGGCAGCCGCAGCTTGGAGCGTTGGCGCAGTTAGGCAAGATGAACTGGAGGATAAACAGCAACCAGTAGCCCAAATTCAAAAGAAGATTCCTAACTTTGTGTTCGCGGCGTTTGGTGATGAAATTACTTCTAGGTTAGAGCAGTTGCAATTCACTGACTTCAAGCTAGTGACACTCGACAGTGAGGCGAACAATTTTTTGGATAAAACCTGGAACCCACTAGAGAAATACCCGATTGAAATTAAAGCTTCTCACCATCCTCCAGGACACTCTCGTTATGGTTCTCGCTTGGTATTTGTGCTTGATAGCGACGGTGAGTATAAAGAATTCGCAATGCTAGAGCCAAGAACGGGGCAGTTACCCATTGGTACAAAGGCTCAAGCCAACATTTTACCAGGGGAGACTTATACAGCTAGTGCAACTATTCAAGGACAGAGCCAACCACCCGTAGAGTTCACTATTCGAGAAATTAGTAAGTTCTCCTATGCAGGACAAACTTTTAATGCCGAACCAGTGACATTGGAGATTGGCACAGTACCAGTGACAAACTATGCAGTCAAAATTAAATTAGATGGTAAAGTTTTGGGAGAATTGGATACTGATTCGGTTAAACAGCTTCAAGCATTCAACTATATCAAGGATGGAAATCAGCTAAACCTAAAGCTAACGACTCTCTCCGAGAGCAATGAAAACGCATTTGCGATTGCAACTTCGCCCAACGGGAATTTACTTAAAATCAATAAAATCAATCATTATGACTATGAAGGTCAGATATTTAAGGATGAAACTTACCGAAAACTCAGCCTAGAAATACCACAATCAAAAACAAGAGATGCAGTATTTCTCAACGGTGAAACTTTGGGAGTGTTGCACTTCAAGAAGGATAAAGAAGCACTCCTTGAGTTGGGAGTTCTCAATTTTGGTAGACTGACCCCAGTACAAGCGACGCTACAAAGCAATTTCTCAACAACTGTACTGAAAGTTGACCCCCAAACGGTCGAGTATCCCGAAGTGTGGACTAAGGGAAGTCGGGTTTTTGGTCAACAATTAAATAAACAGCAACAAGAGCAACAGCAACAGTTCGAGAAGGTCGCACCGATTTTGCAAAAAATTAAAGAGCGACCCACAATATTATTTGCTACAAGAGAAGATAAATTACTGGGACTAACTCAATTGGCGGTGGACAATCACAAAATTGAAACTGTCACTAAATGGTTGCGAGAACATGATGTAGCCTTTGCCCCGGTGACAGCAGAAGATGTACCTCTGTTCACTAAAAAGGGATTGGCTGTGTTTAACTTGGTCAATTCGTCTATACCTGAATCTGTGTTCGGTGCGATGACCAGGAAGTTTGGAAGTGTGATTGAGTCGGAAACTGAGTATCAGCAGAAAGTCAACTCATTACCAGACAGACCAAAATACTTAAAACCGCCACAACCACCATATCTCATCCCTGTTATTAAACAAGAAGTGTGCAATCAGCCTCCACAATCCTTGTCGGTTAAGACTGTTGAAACTCAACCAGTAATTATTGACGACTTGCGCTCTTGGTATACCGTTGCTGACAAGTTAGGAAGGTCAGAGGATTACAAACAGAGGATTGTGGAAGTAGGCAATCAGTTTAAGAGGAGTGGGCAATTAACAACAGAAGCTTTGACTGTAATGAACAAAGACAAACAACAATTAGATTCCATTAGCAGACTAACTCAAATTGCTCAACGAGTAGGGGCGGTTTGGGGTCAAGTTGGGCAGGATGGTTTTACTCATGTCAAAGGGAAAGTGTATAATTTGTCGTTTAATGCCCAACAGAAAGATTTGGCGATCGCACACTCCAATGGTGAGGTAATTTTCAGTCTGCAATCAGGTAAGGTACAAATTAATCAATTAAGCCCAGAAGTTTTGCAGGCTTTTGAAAATGCTAATACTCAAATAGATAAAGCTTTGGCACAAAACAAAGAGCAGAGGGTAGAATTACAACAATAATCTTTTATCAGAGAGGTTTAGAACATCTAACAAAAACATCCCCCATAAGATAGATAATTTGGCGTTACAAATACTCAACTTACCAACTTTTTTATCATCAGCATAATTTTTATCAATATCAAAAGCTCTAGTGTAAGGTAGCAAGTAAGAATACAATAGATTGTTAATTGCTGTATGAGGCAATTAGTGGTTCATTAACTTCAATTTAACGGTTATTAAGTCAGGTAAACTGAAAAGTCTAAGATTTTCCTATGACTTTGGGTTTACCATGCCAAAGAAACTGGTCGAACTATTAGGTATCAAGGAATAATGTTTAAACGTCGCACAATACTAGCTGGTCTTACTGTGCTTGGCTTAACGTTGGCTGTAAGTACAAAAGTCTATGGACAATCCACTAGCGGGCCAGAAGCTTGGCAGGATGTCTACGATGAGGCAGTTGCAGGAGCAACAACGACAATTACAGTTCCGCTTGTGGGCTTATTATTATCATCTATCCTGCAAATATTCTTCAACTTGGCAGGTTTTTGGGGCGGTTAATTCTTTGTCTCATAAGTAGATCGGCGTGAAAATTTATCGTCAACAGAAGGCACAGGGACGACAGTCGCTACAAGTCGGCATAGTTTTGTGGTAATTTTTACACCTGCGATGCCTCAATACATCTTTCATTCATTCACGCAGATTTTCCCATAGCCAAATATTCCAGAACTCGTGAGGAGCTTTTTCTATGTTCAAACCTCGCGCAATTTTTAGCGCCTTAACTGCAATCATCCTAGCACTGGTTATAAGTACACAGATATATAAACAACCCGTCGTTGCTTATGGAGGAGTGTGTAATCCAACGGAAAATAATCTACCTATATGTCCTTTGACAGCACCATCAGAGTCAGCGAGTTTCCTTGACCCAACTGCGATAATTACCAATCCAACAAATATTAGCTTGGGTGAAAAAGTCTACGTTGCACCATTTGCCGAGTTAAACGCTACTAATGCCCCCATTAGCATCGCGGCAGATTCTAACGTCCAAGACCAAGTGAAAATTACAGCTTCGGGAACGGGAGTGGAGATTGGCCCGCGGGTCATTATGGCACACATGGGCACGATCAAAGGTGCAGCCAAAATTGGTACTCAAGGCTCAACGGGGCCTTTTAACGACCCAACTACCAATACTCTTTTCAACAACGATATTCCAGAGACATTTCTCAGCTTCAACTGTGAAATAGACGGTGCAACTATAGAAAGAAACACGGTAGTCAACTTTCTCTCACGGGTTGGTCCTGGTGTGACCTTACCTGCTGGTAAAGTTGTCCTGCCAGGTAAAAACGTCACAACTAACCTACAAGCTAGTAGCGGTAGCTTAGGGAAGGTGGCAAACCTGACACAAGCCGATGTTGCATTGATGGAAGGCATCATTGAAGTCAATGAAGCATTTGCTAAAGGTTACACTGAATTGGCCAGAGCAGACTTGTCAAACGTAAAAGGCATAAATTATGCTCCAGTCACAGCTTTTAACCCTGGAGGTCTGCCGCAGTTAGGTGGGAGTGTCACCCGCAATCCAAACTTCCGTAACCGCATCATCGGCAATGTCGTTTTGGAAGATTCTTTAGCAAGCCTCAACTACAAAATAGGTAATAGAATTTCCCTGCGTGCTGATGAAGGTCAACCTTTTAATGTCGGGCAAATTGCTGGTATGGCAAACGATGTTGTCTTTCACGCTTTAGAAACCACTAGCCTGACTCTTGGTAATAAGATTGGCTATGGGCCTCGCGTTCTAGTTCATGGTGGTAGGCAGGTTGTCAATGGTGTTGCTAATGGCCCTGAAACCAACATAGGTGATTCCGTAGGGCTAGGGCCAAACTCCGTTATATTCCGCTCAGTTATTGGCAGCAGATCGGCAGTTGGACAAAGAAGCGCAGTCTTCAATTCTACAGTACCTTCCAGAACGCATATTGGTTCTCGAGTCATCTATGCCGACAACGGCAACATCATTTCATCTGTAGAGTGGTAAGCAAGCAACTTGTGCATAATTATGAATCTGAAAATCTTGTCGCTAGTGCAATTAAAATGCCTACGATTGATTCTGCTGTTTACTTTGATATTCGCACTGATACTAAGTTTTGATGACAGTTCATCTATAGCCGCACAGCAGGTTGGGCATGAAATCACCTCCAACCAACCTGAAGTTGTACAACCTCCAGTCACCGGGCTTGTGTCTACATTGTCGGATGAGGTCAAGGAATTACCAACAGAGCTAATTCGCTGGTCTACCTACTGGCAACTTTGTTGGCAACCATATCCCGAAGCTAAAGAATACGAGCTGCAAACGGTACTTATGGAAGGTAAGTCTCCTAAATTGCAACGTCAAAGCAATCGCTGCTTTCGCCTACAAGCAGCATCTAATGAAAACCAAAAATCACAAGGATTACTCAACCGTGAATTAATCTTGTTGATGCATAAGATTCAACTTGGTTATCGAGTGCGAGCTGTCTTAGATAACAACAGCGTCAGTGAATGGTCTCAAGTAATGGCAGTCGGTGCAACTACACGCACTTCAAGACATGAGAATGTTGAAGATGCTGCCGGTCAGGAATGAGCGTCCAGATGCGATAAGAGTGCGACGAGCGATCGCTACACAAGATTGCGTCCCTTCGCGGGCGCAAGCCTAAGATGCGGCATTCCTGCGTGAAGTTGGAAGCCCCCACCATACCGCTTGCGGTTGGTGGTGGGTAGTTCACAAGTTGGAGATAACCAAGATACAGAACTGAGCGAACTTCTAGCAGATGAGGGTATTTCACCCAATGAACAGATTACTCAGGCTTTGTTACGCCAAGATTTAAGTGATTTGTTAGCCTCACTTAAACCCGTGCAGCGTGAAGTGTTAATCTTACGCTTTGGGCTGTTAGATAATCAAGAACGAAGTTTGGCTCAGATTGGAGAAAAGCTCAATATCAGTCGAGAGCGAGTGCGTCAAATCCAGCAGCAAGCCATGACTGCCCTGCGTCGTCAACAACCGTCTATTGGGCAGTATTTAACTTTTTAATTAGGCGCGTTAATTCTCTTGAGTTAGCTGTGCCTGTAATTGCTGCACTTGCTCTAAAGTTACCCCCGTTACTCGCACAATTGCTTCAGTTGACATCCCCTCGCGCAGTAAATTTAGTGCAATCTCTTCTCTTGTTTTTTGGGCAGCTTTTTCTCCCCAACTAGTAACAATCTCCATAACTTCCTCCTGCTGTGTTAACCCCATTGTATCGATAGCCGCTTGAAAAGCTCGCTCTTCGGTTGCATCCAGACGCAAATAAGTATCCACAAACCCAGAAATTAATTGCATTCGGGCTGGATCTAATCTTAACGTTGCCAGCAATCGCAGACATTCTGCTTTTACCTGTGGACGTTCTTGCTGAGAAATATTCATTTTCGACATTAACGCTGCGGCTACTGGATTTAGTTGCGTCAGAAAATCTCGCCAGCTTAACCGATTGAGTTGAATGGCAGTAAACTGAAATTCCAGAACATTTAAGTCAGGAAAAGTAACACGATAATTTTGAGGTTCAGGGCGTAGGGGTTCATCAAAAGAAAAAATTACCACGGGATAAATTGGTAAATCATATTTTTCGTGCAACCGTGCAAAATGCTGAAACATTCTCTTAGCAAATATTGTCTGGGTGTAAGACCGATTTTCGACGTGAATCAAAAAACAAGTGTCTTGCTGCTGATAACGCACTTGAGCGAGTAAATCAATTTCCTTCTTTTCTCCAGAGGTGACATCAGTAAACACTTCTTGCGGTAAAAACTGAATGGAATCGCGGTCTATTTGACTAGCTACTTGCGGTAGAAATAAATCTAGAAAATCAACAAAAAAGGTGGGTAATAATTCTTTGAAGAGGCGGTCATGATCAATCATATTTTTCTATATTAGCATTATTTTTTATCCTAATTATGTTACGAATAATTATTTAAAAAATTAAAATAAAAGTAGCAAAACTGTCCAATTCACCAAGTTTAAAACACTTAATAAACTAGTCAACCCCTTCGCTTAATTCAAAATTCACTCATTCAAAATTCAAAACCTGAAAACCCCACGGATGAATCCGGGGGCTTGAAATAGTGATGTTGCACTTTTTTATGCTTCCATTAATAAGTTAAAGAGCCACTGACGAGTACGTAGGGCTTCGCCCAAGTGGAGTGGGCAGTGCAGTTTTGGGGAGCCACTGCGGTCTTGGGGGTCTCCCCATGAGCAACTGCCGTCAAGCGGTGTTGGCTTGTAATCGTTGCGACAATTCAATTTCCAGTTCAAAAGATAAAAAATAGTTACTGCCACACAACTGACTTGATTGGTAAAACAACTTTCTGCTGTAGCAAAACCAAGAATTATGCTTTATAGCTTCAACTTATGAACCTTTACGAAGTTCTTTGAAATTACTAATTGTAGTATAAACTCCAGCATCAGCAGCAAGATTTCCGATATTGATTTGAGTGGGATAACCGAGTTTTCGATTGTACGTCACACTCAGTTGAGATTCGCCACTGTTGATCGTATTGCTAATCAAATTAAAAAGTTTAGGAATTGTAGTGTATGAGCTTACTAGTTCAGGATTTACTGGCTGACCAGTCTGGGCAAGAGTGATAGAAGTTGTGACACCATTGCGTACTTCAATGTTTAATGGCCCTCTAACTTCCGGAACGCAAAAACACTGATTAGTTAATGTATAGCGATAGTTAGTTATTTTTTGTCGATTCCATAATCGCTGATTAATTTTTAACTGCCTGAAGCTGGAATTATTAGTTGGTGATTTTTGTACGACTTGAACAGGGGATGCAGAAAATACTGGAGCATTCCAACTCAAAGATGCTACTAAGATTGCAGCAATAGTAATAGGTAAACGCATATCAATCCTTTGTTAAGGCTTATTTCTGATTTCAATGTGAGTTAACAAGATTTTCAAGAGTTGAAATCTTGTGTAAGAGTTCGCATACTTATATTTGGACGTGGCAGTTTTGTCATCTGTTCCGCTTGCGTTCAACTAGTTCAACAAAAAATATATTTTTGACCCTTGCATCAGTTGCAACTCCTGATTCTAAGTAAATGTTACTACGATGCCTAAAAGCATTCTTTCACGATGCTAAATAATTAATATTTTTTGTAAGGATTATTGAAAAAAACACTTCAAACGCTGTGTTTGTAGCAAGAGTTTAATTGGTTGAATTTCACATAATTGATGAGCAAGTTACTGTTAAATAAATACTCAGCATTCGTAATGCCATCAAGCAATGCCAGATCCTGTAATCAAATTTATTTTTGGGATTGTCAAAACTATGAATGTAAAACTTCGCCAAGTTACATTTGAAGATAAATTTAGCGGAATCCTTGGTGTGATAATTGGAGTAGTGTTTATTGGGACAGGTTTTTGGGTAAATAACAAATTTATACACGAGCGTGCTACCCTTACTCAAACACAGGGTAGAGTTGTTGATACCGTCCATCGTCGCGAGCGCGATAGCAAAGATAAAGAAAAAGACACCTATGTGCCAATCATCGAGTTTGTCGCTCAAGGCGATCCGGTTCGCTTTACGGGTCGGTACGAATCCTATAGAGCTAGTAACGGCAAAGTAGTAGCTGTGCGTTACGACCCCAAGCAACCAGTAACTACTACGCGTGAAGTACAATCTTTTGAATCATTGGCTCCCTGGGTAGCGTTTGGTATAGGTGGGCTAAGTTTAATTTCAGGACTGCGCCAGTTGTCGCCTATACGCTTGTCTTCAGATGAAAGTTAGCAATTAGTATTGACTATACGGGTTTGGGTTTAAATACTGGCTACCTCACCAAATACCGAACAAGGAGCGGATCCATCGCTGCCATCCGATGCCTAATTGACTGTGGAGGATTATTGAAGAACTGTTTTAAATCTCGACTTTTCACAAAGCAGAATCAAAAATTTGTTGTGCTGTCAATTTCAATTGGGTAAATAAAGGCGATACAATAACATCATCTCCCCTGAACACAGTCATTTGATAATCGCCGTCAACTAAATTACAAATGGTAATAGTTTGTTGTTTAGGATTACCAGTAAATCTTTTTCCACCGAGTGCAGCATAGTCTACAATCCAATACTCAGGAATTCCCATTTCTTCGTAGTCCCTGAACTTGTCGTAGTAGTCATCGCGCCAATTGGTGCTGACAACCTCAATAACGATTGGTACAGATGCAGCTTGCATAACAATCGATTGCTTGCTCCACCGAGGTTCATTCACGAGATTGTCATGATTTAATACCAGAATGTCGGGAGAATAGGTTGAGTTATTGCTCTCAATTTTGACAAAGGCAGTTTTGGGGATGCGAAACGGAAGTCCCATTTGCAAGAACTGAAAGGTTATCTGTGCTGCCAAAAATCCAATAATATTTTCATATTCGCCCCTACTGGCGAACATTTCGGCAATAACTCATTTATGTAGCTCATATTGCACCCCGTTTGAGGGATATTAGTCGATAAATTGCTCAAAGGTTGCTAACTTGGGTAGGGCTTAAGTCATTTAGCACCTCCACATATATATTCGGTAGTTCATAGAGCGAAATCGACTGTACTACCATGTCAACTAGCCCACTCATAATTGCAGGTGTGATAGGTGGCTCCATAGTACAGTCGCGCATCGGGATAATTTGATTGCTAACATTAATTTTAAAGATCCTAGTCCAACTAGTCAGCCAACTGATATATGCCAAAAATTACCCTAGAAGTATCCGAAGAATTATCTCAACAACTAGCACAAGTTGGCGATCGCCTACCGGAACTACTGGCTTTAAGTTTGCAACAACCAGCAATCCCCGCAGAAATTTATCGATATATTCTAGACTTTCTGGCCAGTAATCCCACACCCGAACAAATTGCACAATTTCAACCTACGCTACAAATGCAAGAGCGATTACGTACTTTAGTAACACGTTCTAAGGCTGGGGAACTCACGCCTATTGAGTTAAAAGAATTAGATGAGTACGAGAGGATTGAACATTTAATGGTCATGATTAAAGCAGGTAATTTAGCTTATCTAGGCACTTCGTTGTGAGTTTAAGTTATATTCCAGTTGCGCTGCGTCGCTTAGTAGAAGAACGAGCTAATTACAAATGTGAGTATTGCTTGCTACCGACTAAAGTAGCGTTTTTCCCTCATGAAATCGACCACATTATCGCTCAAAAGCATGGTGGCAAGACAGATGCAGAAAATTTAGCACTTACGTGCTGGCGTTGTAATCGTCACAAAGGTACTGATTTAGGTTCTTTCGATCCACAAACAGGAGCTTTCAGTTTTTTATTTAATCCGCGTACTCAACAGTGGTCTGAACACTTCACTTTTTCAGAATTAACTATCGTGGGATTGACGGATGTAGGACGTACTACTGTTCATTTACTACAAATGAATAACGAAGAAAGAATTGCAGAAAGACAGAGATTATAATAGCTGAACACAAAATTCAGATTTCTCTCGAACACTTTAGCTATCTCCTAGTTTTTCCTAGTTTTTGATTACCCCACTAAATAGCGAACTACCTGTGGATCTATCGCCCTAATCCGATACCTAATTAATTTCGGAGGATTATTTAAAAACTGTTTTAAATCTTGGCTTTTGATTTGGTAACAACTAACAGAATGTTTTTTCGCTTTCAAGCAACCAAGTCTTGCCCACCTATTGACACTATTTGAATGCAAACAAAGGTTATGTGCAATTTTGAACAAGCAACACGGTCTAGCTATATATAAAAATATACTTTTGTTGATGAGAGCGAATGCTATTAGTGTGAGCGTGTTAGTCTTTTTAACAATTAACCAACATCTATTGCTAGGCGATCGCTACTTATGGTCAACCAACGCAATTTTCAGAGAATTGAAACGAATGGAGTGCGGCTGAACACAGTGGTTGAGGGACACGGCCCTTTGATAATTCTGCTGCATGGATGGCCTCAGTCCTGGGATCTCTGGCGCAATCAAATCGATCCACTTGTCCAAGCAGGCTTTCAAGTAGCTGTTCCTAACCAAAGAGGATACAATGGTAGCGATGCGCCACAAGAAATTGAAGCTTACTCTATACTCAACTTAACAGCGGATGTGGCAGGAATTGCTGACGCTCTTGGTCACGACACTTTTATTGTTGTCGGGCATGATTGGGGTGCGCCAGTTGCCTGGAATACTGCACTTTTATATGAGCAACGAGTGCGTGCTGTTGTCGGAATGAGTGTTCCTTACTTCCGTTACCCTGTTGGCGCATTAACAAAGCAAGAGAATTTTGGCGATAAGTTTTGGTACATGGTTTACTTCCAAAAACCGGGAGTTGCCGAAGCTGAATTTGAAAGGGATATCCGCCGTTCGTTACGTATGATTCATTACAATGTCAGCGGTTCTGCACCTGCTGGAATCGTCCTCAATCCAAAATCATCAACTTCTGGTTTTCTAGATGGATTGATAGATCCCGAAGAGTTACCACAAGGCATGACAGCAGAGGATTTAGATTATTATGTCGAACAGTACACTCAAAGTGGCTTTCGTGGCAACCTGAACTGGTATCGAAATATTGACCGTAATATTGAAATTACTCCTCAATTGGAAGGAAAAAAAATCTCACAGCCAGCACTGTTTATTGCTGGTGAAAAAGACATTGTATTAAAGTTTCCTGGAATTAATCTTGATGCAATGACACAGTTGGTTCCTAATTTGAAAGGACAGATTATTGTTCCTGGTGCTGGCCATTGGGTTCCGGCGGAGTATCCCCAAGGAGTCAATGAAGCGTTAGTTGCGTTTGTTAAGGAATTTGCCTAAAAAACTTAGGCTGTAGTTTTTCTTGATGTAACTTCTATCTCAATCCGCATCCTACTAGTATCTGATAGTCGTGCAACAATAATTGTTGCTGCTAATTTGATGAGACATTAATCCAATCAAAATGAGCTGCTATTTTCTCTACGTACCAACCATGTGCGCTCAATCTAATCACTTCTGCTCTGTCTCTCACTTTTTGGGGTACATCGTTTCCCGGTCTATTAAAGTACAACACTTAACTAGCGTTACGATCTTAAAAAAATAAAAATGAAAGCATATTCACTCGACTTTCGTTAGAAAATAATTGATACATATAAGATAGGCAGAATCTCGCAACATCAGTTAGTAGAAAGATTTAAAATAGCCTTGGTAAAATGTCTTTTCATAAATAGGTGCAGAGATAGATCATGTCGAAGTCGAGACAGGAAGTACCAGAAGTTTATTCAACTGAGGATAATCGATTCCTTGATATTTCTGAGCGATCGCCCTTTCTCACTAGCAATGGCTCAAGATGGACTGATATCAATTTAGCATCTTTTGACTTGCCAGCCGCAGAGATGACTGAATATAGTATCGATCGGTATGGAATTGGAATTAATATTGGGCAGGGTTTTCAGTTAGAACGAGTCTTAGAGGGAACTGTGGAAGAGGGATTTATTCCTCCCGGTGGAAGCTGTCTTTGTCCAAGCTACTATCGGCAAGCTTACCGTTGGGATAGACGCAATCAGATCGTCTATCTCAACTTGACACCAGAATTATTGAGTCTGCAAGCAACCGCTTTACTGAAAACCGATTGTGTGGAAATAATCCCTCAGTTTGCAATTCAAGATCAACTGATTTACCAGATTGGGCTTGCACTTCAAGCAGAACTGCGATCGCAGGGCAGTAGTGGTCGTTTGTATGCCGAAGCAATGGCCGCTGCACTTGCGGTTCATTTACTACGACATTACACAACGCAAGGACATCGAACGATAAACTGTAATGGTGGATTTCCTCAACATAAACTGAGACTCGTTATCGACTACATCAACGATAATTTAGAGTACGAGTTGAGCTTGAAAGAATTAGCAGCGCTCGTTCAACTGAGCCAGTATCATTTCTGCCGAGTCTTTAGGCAGGCAACTGGGTTGAGTCCTCATCAATATTTAGTTCGGCAAAGAATAGAGAAAGCAAAGGAACTGCTTCAAAAAGGTGGAATGAGTATTGCAGCAGTGGCGGTTGCCTGTGGCTTTACGCATCAGAGCCATCTTCACCGCCACTTCAAGCGCTTGACTGGGGTGACTCCTAAAACTTTTCTTAATTCATAAAACGTCGATCGACCAATCGCAAGATTGTGCAACAGTCGCACAAATGTGCAGGACTTTGTTGCTTGTTCGAGCTAAGGTCAACTTATCACCTAAAAGTTGGGTAAAGGGTTAAACCGATGGAAATCACCTTGAACCGAGCTATCAAAACGATCGACATTATGATTCCTAAAGATCGGGTTTCTGATGACCTGCTAGGGGTGCTTCCAGAACCGACAACTGCAATAGATGGTTGCTTAACGCGGAGTATTGGTTTCTCTGATGCTTTTAGAGTACCTGAGACTTCAAGCAGCAGCACTGGTGCAACAACAGATGAACTGTTCGGCACGAGCGCAGCGATCGTCAAAGCAATTTCCCCAACAGCAGGTAAAACACCTCCGCAAGCAGAAGGCAAGATTCGAGGAACGCTGATTTTGTCGTTAAGCAACTCATTAATCGCCAAAGAAACAGCTTCTATAGATATTCTCCCAAGAGCTATTCCCATAGGTCTTGAAGTAACTCCATCGTCCGATTCTGTCTTTTCATCTAACAGCAGACCTTTCCCAGACAGTTTTGGAGTCATTGATAACCTAACTCCAATCCTTCTGTTTGCCAATCCATTCTCAGCTTGAATGAGTCATTTCAAGATCGCTTCCGTGAATGGAAAAAGCAATTTGATTTACTAAATCTATCGTTTTAGAAAGATAAAAAATGAAAATTTCTCATCAGTCCAAAGGTCAAATGGAAGTTGTATCGGATATAGAGTGGGTTAAAGCCACAGGTATTATCTCTACTATGATTTCAAGACGCTTGATAGCTTTCACGGCAATTACTGTCTTATCTACCCTGTCTGACGTATCTCCAGCTAATGCTCAAAATTCTTTTAGAGTGAGTATTCCAGCCAGTGCCTGCGCTCCGGCTAATCCTAATTCACAATCATTAGTAAGAATCGTTAACGGAGCTTATACCTTTGCTGGAAACAGTACCGGACAAGTAGAGTTTTACTGTCCGCTTCCACTAGATACAGATATGATACCTAGGGTACCCCAAAACTCTGGACACAATGCCACTGTCTATTACAGAGATACCGATGGGACGGGAAGCTCGGCTTTCATTCTGTCACTGCTTCAACGTCGTGACGTTAACGGAGTGCAAAATGTAAGCAATGAGTTTACTTCTAACTCACGTGCAGTTACAAGTAACACGTTTGGTTGTATGAACTTTGTCCACAACTTTAGTTCCTCAAACCTTTATTTCTTCAGAGTAACAATGAGACGGAGCAATACCAATCAAGACCCGGCATTTAGTGGAATTGTTTTCAATGATGCTTGTACGTAACCGTTCAGGGGGTAGGTAAATGACCAAAACCCCCTGTAAAGCATAGAAGCAATTAAAAATTGTAAAACATTACGTTGCTGAGACTTAAGTGTAGTAATCACAGTCATCATTCGTTGCACTTGATAGAGTTTGCAATATTCCACGGCTTTCACTTAAATTTAATCAAAGTATCACTCCGAACTTTGAATGATATTGAAAATTCTTGACTCTAGTTGCACTTGCTCAATTGGACGATTTGGGATGCTCACAATACAGAAGATAGGAGAAACAAACATCTCTACTTCATAGGGATAATCAACCAGATAAATTTCTCGGTACTTGTTAGTAGGAGGGGTTAATTCTACTTGCCATGATTTTGGAGTTATTAAAATCTCACTAAGAAACTGATTAGAATATTTTAATGGTTGATATTCATGCCATAGCTGAGTTATTATTTCTCGAATTCCTTTTTCGTCTTGCCATAATTGAGGTGGATTGCTTGCTATAATGAAGTTGAAATCTAGTCCGGGGTAATCAGCTAGTGCTGATTGATAGCCTTGTTCTTGTTCAGTTAGCTCTTGTAAATATAACTGTTTTTGGCTATCATGCCATGATTCATTACATACAACATTGTTTATTTGATTATTAATATCTAAAATTTCTTGAAATGATTGGACATTTTTTTCAGATGCTGTATTAATATCTGGTACATGCCAAATTAGTCGATTATCATGGCGAACAAGTATGAGTTTTAACCAGTTATGCCATGATTGGGCATTCATGCCATAATGTTGCAGAATTTGATCGCCACCAGTATGTTTATCAAATAAGGGTACATGAAGTCCGTCCTGAAGAAGTACCCAGAAAGCAAAATCAACTAAGCTTGATGAACCAATGCGAATATGTCCAGTTGTTGAACTGTTACTTGTATTTATCATTTTTAGAAAAATCTAAGAGATAGCGTATGCTATCTCCTAATATAAAATATCTTAATCACATTGAACGTTTAGTGGCTTTCTCAACGAATATCGAATAGTGGTTGGAGGTACACAAAGGTTTTTGGCAATTTCACGACAACTGTAGTTATCAAGAACTGGGCGAGTAGAATAACCCAAAGAATACAATTTTCTCTTAACTGCTGATATTGTGCGATGATAACCCCGTCTTTTAAGCCGAAAAGCTATTTGTTTTGGAGTGTACATCTCGGCCATTTCATACAAAGTTGCTAATTCATTTTCATCCCATTTAATGCCCATGATGAGATCCCTGATATTCAATGTTGCTAAATCAAATACTTCGGGCGCAGTATTAATGTTATTTATTGCTTATGTTTCTACTGCCCGTGTTTGTTTTAATTGCTTGTACTCGTCCCAATTCCTGGGATTATGGCTTGATAACATTGCTGACTCAAAATCCCAATTCTGAGAACTGTTATCGAATAGTTCAATTGCCGCATCAAAACCGCATTGCAAAAATCTGATGTACGATTCTTCAGACCAAAGAATTGATTGGGCAATTGCTGTCAGGAGTTTGAGATTAGTTTCGCTTGCTGCACCCTCTTTTTGTAGCAAATCAATTGTGTCTATTAATTGTTGTTTAGCAGAAGCCGCAGTAGATTCTGGTAATGCAGCGATGGGAGTAAAACCTGTTAATTGTTTCATGTGTTTTATATTTATTGGGGGATAATGTATTCTTTAATACTTGGCAGTAATTAGTGTGTCTTGTATTTCGGGAGACATTTTTTAACCTCTTATTTGCTGTACTGTGAAAATATCTAAACTACGATCGTCTAGCGTTACCTCGTCTCGTTTTGAGAACGGGGTTTTCACATCAGCAACCGAAAACCCCATGAATTAACGAGTTTGTGTTACCGTCTCTTACCCTGCGGCAATACTGCCTGATTCTGTGGCTGCAACGATGCCCTCGCCTCTGCCTCTGAAACAGGTGGCAATGCTGGTACAATCTCTGCATTGCTAGCCCAACGCTCGTAAGTCTCATTAGTCACCCAATGAAGTGTCGCCCCTGACTCTGCACCGCTACGAATCATTTCAGCCGCAACGAGAGCATCCTTTTCAAAATCAGATTCCGGGTTGCGGTAACTCCACTGGATAAACCAATACGTTCCAAGCGCACCCTCCACCTTTTGAAACTCGGCGCAGAAAATGTAGTTCTTGAGTACACTAGCGATCGCACTGTAGCAGAACTCTTTCGCATCTCCTGGCATACCCTCTTCACACCACTGTTGAAAGGCACGGTGAGCAAAGTGGTTGTACAGTCCAGCAAACGAATCCTTACTTCGGCGGTGCATTAGGAAACTCAAAAGCATCGAAGCTGGCCCTTTAAATTGGTCTTTGAGTCCACCTGCTACAGGAATTACCCACAGTTCGGTAAATGCTTCGTTGGTGAAGTTCTCGTTAATAGTGAGTAAACGGTCTGGGCGAGAAATAGCGATTGCAAAGTCAGCCTTGTTTCCCTTGAGATAACCGCCTTGCTGTGCTTCTAGGATTGTTAACTTTGGTGGGCAGTCCAAGAGAAATTGTCCGTACTCCTTAGCGCAGTTCGCTTGCAGCTTGGGTTGGCTGGGTGGGATTAGGAAAACGCTGTTGTTGACTTTTATGGTTTCCATATTGGTGTTTGTGTTGATGAATACTGAGAGTGTGGTTGTGTTTGTTGTAATGTTAATAACGAAAAACGCGAACTCCCGAATACCTGAATGAATGACGCTCATTCAGGT